>JBEVDP010000206.1:0-3089 GCA_040513235.1 Acidimicrobiia bacterium
CCCTTGAAATAGTCCTCCTTGACGCGCACCATCCAGTCGGGTTGCGGCCGGTCGCCCATGTCGACGTTCACCAGGCCATCAATGGCTCGGATCATCCTCGGGTCCCCTCTCGTTGCAGCAGGAGCTGGAGTGGTGTGCGCCGCTGGATGCTGCCGGTGCGCGGCCGCGCGTCCCCCGCAGAGTAGAAATATCTAGATGTAACACTGTATGGTGAGCCCCTGTGCACACGCAATGCGGCGACGACCGGTGACTGACTCGCGAGTCCTCCTGGAGCGCGACGATGCGGCCGGTATCGCGCGCGTCACGATCAACAACCCTGAGCGCCGGAACGCGTACGACCCCGCGATGCGCAAGGGGGGAGCAACATGGCCTTCGATTTCGAGCCGATCGACGCTGACAACCACTATTACGAGCCGCTGGACGCGTTTACCCGCTACCTCGACCCGAAGTTCAAGCAGCGGGGCGTGCAGCCGGTCAACGACGGCCGGCATACGCATCTTCTGATCGGTGGACGCGTCAATCGGTTCGTTCCGAACCCGACATTCGACCCGATCATCGTGCCGGGCTGCCTCGACCTGATGTTCCGAGGCCAGATCCCCGATGGCGTCGACCCGCGCACGCTGATGCAGGTCGAACCGCTGCGACCCGAGTACCAAGACCACGACGCGCGCGTCTCCGTGACGAAGCGCCAGGGGCTCGGAGCGGTGTTCCTTTTCCCCACACTCGGCTGCGGCGTCGAGGAAGCACTGAAGCACGACGTCCCGGCGACGATGGCGAGCCTGACTGCGTTCAACTGCTGGCTCGAAGAAGACTGGGGCTTCGCGTACGAACGTCGCCTCATCGCGGCACCGATGCTGTCGCTCGCCGACCCGGACGCGGCGCTCACGGAACTCGACAGTCTGATCGAGCGGGGAGCACGCATCGTGCACATCCGCCCCGCGCCGGTCCCAGGCGAGCACGGAACGTCGCGCTCGCTCGGCGACCGCGCGCACGACCCGGTGTGGGCCCGTCTCGCGCAAGCGTCGATCCCCGTCGCGTTCCACCTTGGCGACAGCGGCTACAACGCGTTCACAGTTATGTGGGGTGGTTCGGCGAACTTCGAAGGGTTCGGCAACACGAGCATCCTCAGCAAGATCTTGGTCTCCGACCGAGCCATCCACGACACGATCGCGGCGCTCGTCGTCGACGGGGTGTTCTTCCGGCATCCCACGCTGCGCGTGGCGAGCATCGAAAACGGTTCCGACTGGTTGGCGCTCCTGGTGAAGCGGCTGAAGAAGCAAGCGAACCAGACGCCGTGGGTCTTCAAGGAGGACCCGCTCGAGGCGATCCGCCGCCACGTGTGGGTGACGCCGTATTGCGAGGAAGACCTTCCTGCGCTGGCCGAGCTCATCGGCGTCGAACGCATCCTGTTCGGTTCCGACTGGCCGCACGGCGAGGGACTTGCGGAGCCGGTCGACTTCGCGAAAGAGCTCGACGGATTCGACGAGTCCGAAGTGCGCAAGGTCATGCGCGACAACGCGCTCGAACTGTTAGGCGCGAAGGAGACGATCGCGCAGCGACCGGAGGGGAGCGGAGCGAGGAGTCGACCCATACATACGGAGATCTGACGGTGGCGAGCGAGGCCGACGAGTCGGCGGATTCCGTGCGGGCCGAGGTGCGCGACGGGCTCGACCAGCACTGGGACCCGAACCTGTCGGTCGACGAGTGGTGACAGCCACATCAGCCGCGGACTCGCGCAGCAAATCGAACGCGTCAGTCTTCAGGGAGGTCCGCGAAGTCGCGCTTGGTTGCCCGATACCAGCCCATCCCGGAGATGGGGCGCTTCCACCGACCCTTCATCTTCTTGAGTGCATCGGCGTGCGTGTCGTCGCCGCCTGCGACCACTTCTCGGAGATGACGATCCTGGGCGTTGATGACCGCGTCAGCCGTTTCTCCATGCAGCTGATAGTCACACGGCCCACCCAATTGTTTGCATGTCATCGTTTTCATTGGCTTATCCCTTGTCCTGAATGAGTCCGAGGATGTTGCCATCGGGGTCGATGACGGACGCCACGACACGCCCGCCGCCGACTTCGTTCGCCGCGTCTTTGATCGTCGCCCCCGCCGCGGTCACCTCGGCGAGCTTCGCTTCGATGTCGTCGACGTGCCAGTACGCGACCGGCGACGTCAGGCCCTGCGGGCCACCGCCGGGAAGCAGCCCGATGTGCTGGCCTGCGACGTCGAAACCGACGTAGTAGGCCGAGTCGGTCTGGGGCGAGACGCCGAGGAGAGCGGTGTAGACCGCCTTGGCCTTCTCGACATCGGACACCGGATGCAACACCGTCTTGATTCCCTGGACCGATGATGCGCTCATTGGTCGCTCCTTGATATCCGTCGTTTTCGAATGATCGTGGTTCTCTCGAATCGAGAGTGATACTATCGTTACGTGGCCGAGCCCGTCAAGCGCGACTCACCGAACCAGAGCGGGCGGGGTCAGGCCCGCACGCGGCTCGCACGTCGAGCAGTGGTCGACGCGGCCCGGACGCTGTTCTTCGAACGGGGCTACGTGGCGACCACCATCGAGGCAATCAGCGAGCACTCCGACGTGCCATCACCAACCGTGTACCGCCTCTTCTCTTCAAAGCTCGGAATCCTCAAGGCTCTGCTCGACACTTCCATCGCCGATGACGACCAGCCCCTCGCGGTGCAGAAACGGCCGGACGTCGCATCACTGTTCACCGAACCCGATCCGCACAAGCTCCTGGCCGGGTTCGCAGGAGTCACGACGGCGATCAACCAGAGGAGCAACGACGTTTACGGCGTCCTCATGAGCGCGGCCGGTTCCGACCCCGCGGCCGCGGAACTTCTCAACGAGATCCGACAACAGCGCGATCAGGGCCAAGGCCGGATTGCACGATCACTTTCTCGCGCCCACGCGCTCAAGTCGGGACTGCGAGAACGCGACGCGGCCGATCTCATCCACGCGCTGATGTCCCCCGAGGTCTATCGCCTTCTCGTCGGCGACCGCGGCTGGACCCCCGAGCGCTACCAACAGTGGCTGGCGACGACCCTCGCGCAGCAACTGACCTGATCCCCCGAGGCACTCAGAA
>JBEVDP010000207.1:0-3151 GCA_040513235.1 Acidimicrobiia bacterium
CGAACGGGATGATCGACAACTCGAACCAGGTCTGGTCGCCGACGGCCTCCGATCGCTCGAATGCCCACAGGCAGTAGGCGAGGATCGCGACGCTCGAAGCCACCGCGCGCACGTAGTTGAGGAAGGCGAACGAGTACAGCTCGAGCGCGGGCCGGTGGTTTCCCGCATCGCCGCCCAGCTCGAGCATCTCCGCGTGACGCTTGCCGGTGACCATCATCAACGAGCCCGCGCCGGCCACGATGAGGAACCACGGCGAGATGTCGACTCCGACGGCAACGCCACCCGCGATCGTCCGCAGCACGAAGCCGGCCGCGACGGCCGCGAGGTCGAGCACTGCTTCGTGCTTCAAGAACGCGCTGTACGCCAACGTGAGGAGCAGATACCCGATGATGACGAGCGAGAGATCGACGCTCGCAACGAACGACAGCGCGATCGCGCTCATTTGCAGTACGACCCCACCGATGAAGGCGGTCCGGACCGAGATCTCGCCCGACGCGACGGGCCGATCTCGCTTCGGCGGATGCTCGCGGTCGGCCGCCGCGTCGAGGGCGTCGTTCAGGTAGTACGTACCGCTCGCGACGAGGCAGAAGCAGACGAAGGCGATCGCGGTGTCGAACAGCGCCTCGGGTTCGGTGAGCACCCCGGCCGCGCCGGGTGCCGCGACGACGAGCAGGTTCTTGATCCACTGCTTCGGCCGCGCCAGTCGCACGAGCGCCCAGAACGTCGATGACCTGGACGTCGACGTTGGGCGGGCCGGCGCGGGTTCGAGATTGCGTTCATGGGGCTCGTCGCCGAGCGGATCGAGCGCAGACGGCACGATCAGATTTCCAGCGGCTCGTGCCCGACGTTGTCGACGAGCTCGTCGACCGCGCCAACAGGAACGCCGCCCCGCATACGCAGCAGGAGCAGGATCCCCATGACCGCGGTCGCGGTGGCGGCGCCGGCCACGAATCCCAGCTCGACGCGCAGGAAGAGGTCGTTGCCTGCCGCCGTTATCGCGGCGAATGCGATGATGCCCGCCAACCACGCGAGCGCCGCGCCCGCATAGCCGCGCAGCGCGATCAGCCCCTGTGCCAACGTGAGCGCCAGGATGAAGAAGCCGCTGCCCGCGGCGAGCAGTGCAAGGTCGCGGTTGCCGAGGATGAATTTGTCTTCGCCGAAGAGGAGCTTGCCGACGAACGGCCCGATTGTGGCCGCGGCAACCACTCCGATCACGCCGAGGCCGATGACGATCGCAACGAGCTTGCGCATGCCCGACGCGAAGTCGGCGTGGCGACCCTCGCCCGCCAGCCCGGCCAACTTCGGCAACAGCGCGGCCTGAACCGCCTGGAACAGCAGGATCGGGATGCGAGCGATGAACATGCCGGTGATGAACTTGGCGACGAGGTCCTCTTGCGCCTGCCCCTCGGCGAGCGCGTTGGCCGCGAGGAAGCTCGCGTAGCCGAGCAGCTGGGCCAGCACGGATCCGAGCAGCAACCAGCCCAGCGCGGTAGAGAGCTCCGAGTAGGGCGCTTCGGGTCCGGGCTCGACGAGGCCGCGCTGTCCGCGTAGCGCGATGCCGATCGCGCCGAGCGGCGGCAGCACGAGCGCGAGTCCGTACCAGAAGGGCTGTTCGACGCCGGCGACGAACAGCGCGACACAGATCGTGATGCGGATGATCCCCTCGGAAGCGTGCATCATCCCGTAGGGACCGAACCGGCCTTGACCCGACAGCGTCCCGCGCGTCGTATGCGCCAGGTAGTACGAGGCGATGCCGATGAGCAGCGCCAACAACAGTCCGGTCTCGTCGTGGAAGAGGTTTTCGATCAGGCGCGGCGAAGCGATGACGGCGACGAGGGCGACGCTGCCGGCGAGGATCCCGCCGAGCAGGGCGGCGCGCTTGATGAGTGGCCCGCCACCGATGCCCTGCGCGCGCCGGTGCGCCAGCGCCCGGCTCACTTCCTGCTCGATGGGCTGGAAGAACCCCGGCGCAACGACGAAGACGAGCGCCCAGAGGCTGTTCAGCGCGGCGTAGCCGGTGTCGGTGAGCCCGCGCGCGGCGAGGATCTGGAAGCCGTACGCCGAGAGCCCGACGACGATGAGTCCACCGCCGATGGCGTAGGTGCCTTCGGGGAGCGGAGTGTTCTTGGCGGCCTCGATGAGCCGCTGCTTACGGTTTGCCACTGCCCGGCGGTCCTCGATTGGTGGAGCTTGGAGATACTACGACCGGCTCCGCCGCAGCCTTGGCACAAAGCGCGGCGGGGCCCAGGGGGAGCGGCTGTGGGCAGTACCGTGCAGGGCGGTGAGTACGCGGACGCTGCTGATCCTGTCGGCCCTGACCGGTCTCTTGATCCTCGGCGCTTTCGCGATCCAGGTCACGTTCTTGAGCGGATAGCCCGCCGAGGAGAAGAGGTGATCCCTACGGCGACCGAATTCAACCTCGTCGTGCTCGGTGGCGGCCCCGGTGGCTACGCAGCCGCGCTGTACGGCGCATCGGCCGGGATGAACATCGCTCTCGTCGAGGAGCAACGGGTGGGCGGCACCTGCCTTCACCGTGGCTGCATCCCCGCCAAGGAACTGCTCCAAACCGCCGAGGTGTACCGCACCGTCGGTGACGCGGCCGAGTTCGGCGTGAACACCGCGGCGCCCACCCTCGACCTGTCGGTTACACAGATCCGTAAGCAGGGGATCGTCGACCGGCTGACGAGTGGCCTCGAGTCGTTGCTCAAGGGTCGCAAGGTCACGGTGATCCCCGGAACGGGGACGCTCGCCCCCGACGGCAAGACGATTCGAGTCTCTGACGGAAACGAGGTGCGCGGCGCGAACGTCATGCTCGCGACCGGTTCGACGCCGCGCGCGCTCCCGCTCCCCGGGCTCGACTTCGACGGCGCGCAGGTCTTGTCGTCGGACCACGTGTTGCAGCTCGGCGAAGTTCCCGCGCGCGTCGCCGTGGTCGGTGGCGGCGCGATTGGCTGCGAGTTCGCGTCGTTCCTCGTCGACGTCGGCGCCGAGGTCACGATCCTCGAGGTGTTGCCGCAAATCCTCACGGGCGTCGACCAACAAGTCGCGCAGACGGTTGTGCGCGCGTTCACCAAGCGCGGCGTGAAGGTGCGCGCCGGCGTGAAGGTCATCGGTGTCGATCGCGGAGCGAACGAGTGCTCGGTCCGCTTCG
>JBEVDP010000208.1:0-8271 GCA_040513235.1 Acidimicrobiia bacterium
GGCGTGGTTCAGTTCGTCGTCGGGTTGATCGTCGGCGGGTCGATCGTCGCGTTGCTCTTCATCGTGATCGCACCCTCACGGCGAGTGCGGGCGGAAAAGCCGCTCGACCGCGATGTGGAGACGCAGTTGCTCCTCGGCGAGGTCCCCGAGACGACGATCCCGCCCGAACCGGCGCCCGACCACCCGCGCAATTACAGCGAGAACGACCTCGCGGAGCTGCGCCGGCTCGGTCAGAGTTCCCGCCGCAAGCGCTGAACGTGCTCAGGCCAGCGCGAACAGCAAGCGCGCCCGGCAGCACTCCTCATCCGCGACCGTCGCAACGCCTCTCCCCCAGCCGCCCCGCGCGCTGAGGCGTTCCATCGTCACGTCGAGGACGAGCAGGTCGCCCGGCCGGACGATACGGCGGAAACGCACGTCTTCGACCCCGCCGAACAGCGGCAGCTTGCCCGCGTACCGCTCGTCGGACAGCACGGCGATCGCGCCGGCCTGCGCGAGTGCCTCCAGTTGCAGCACGCCGGGGAATACCGGATTGCCCGGAAAGTGCCCGGCGAGAAAGGGCTCCTCGCCTGTGACCTGGTACTCCGCTTGCACGCGTTGCCCACGCTCGATCTCGCGCACGGCATCGACGAAACGAAACGGCGGCCGGTGCGGGAGGAGCGCAACGAGGTCGTTATTCTGATCGCCGCTCACGCTGCCGCACGTTACCGGCCGGTAGCGCTTGTTCCACGCCGTTCACATCGCGGACACCGCGCCGTGACACCTCGATGTGATGGTGCTGATGTAACGCACAGCGCCTGCGTCGAGTCTGACCCCCCGACACCGCCACGCCCGGTCGTTCGCGACCGCGTGCTCCCCCTGAAAGGCCCTCATGTCGCGCAGTGCCCCCCGCCCCTTGCCCGGTGAGACCCTCGGCGTCCCCGAACGGATGATCGTGGCCCCCGCCGTCGGCGTGTTCCGGGCGCAGACGGCCGAAAGTGGCGACATCGTGTGCGAAGGCGACGAGATCGGCGTCGTCGAGGGCCCGGGGACGAGGCAGCCCGTGCGGAGCCCGTTCGGTGGCACGATCATGGGGATGATGGTGCAGCCGGGAGAACGCCTCCGCCAGGGTCAGCCCGTCGCCTGGTTGCGGGTGGCGTGACTGGGCTGCCAGTCGCAATCGTCGGATGGGGTCTCGCGGTACCCGAGGGCCGCATCACCAACGCCGACCTCGAAGCCCGCGTCGATACGAGTGACGAGTGGATCGTCGAGCGCACCGGAATACGCGAACGGCGGATCGCGGGGCCGGGCGAAACGACCGCGACGCTCGCGACAACCGCCGGCGCGAGCGCGATAAAGCGCGCGGGACTCACTCCAGACGACATCGACCTTCTCATCGTTGCGACCGCGTCTCCCGAACAACCACTGCCGCACACAGGCGCGTTCGTCGGCGACGCGCTCGGATTGCGCTGCGGTTCCTTCGATCTCGCGGCAGCCTGCGCGGGATTTGTCTACGAACTCGTCGTCGGCGCTTCGATGGTCGGCATCGGCTATCGCAACATCCTCCTCATCGGCGCGGAAACGCTGACGCGCATCACCGACCCCGACGACCGCGGCACCGTCATCCTGTTCGGCGACGGCGCGGGCGCGGCGGTGATCACGCGCACCACCGGCGATGCGCCTGCGCTTCTGGCGTGGGATCTCGGGTGCGACGGTTCGGCGGCCGGCATCCTCGAGATCCCCGCGGGCGGGAGTCGGCTCCCGACATCGGAAGCGACCCTCGCCGACGGCGGCCACTTCCTGAAGATGCAAGGCAAAGAGGTGTTCCGCCGCGCCGTCCGCGCGATCGTCGATTCCACCGCCGCCACGCTTGAACGGGCAGGGATCACGGCCGACGACGTCGCCTGGTTCGTGCCGCACCAAGCCAATGTCCGGATCATCGACTCCGCCGCGGAGCGCATCGGAATCCCGCCCGAACGTACGCTCGTGAACATCGCGCGCTACGGGAACACTTCATCCGCATCGATTCCGCTTGCGCTGTTCGAAGCCGTCGACGATGGCCGCGTGCGCGACGGCGACCTCGTCTTGCTCTCCGGTTTCGGCGCGGGAATGACGTGGGCGAGCGCGCTGGTGCGCTGGGGCATCCGATGAGCGCCGGCGTTGAATCGCGAGTCGCGCTCGTTACCGGTGCGTCGCGCGGCATCGGCCGGGCCACCGTCGTTGCGCTCGCGCAGGCGGGTCATCCCGTCGGGTTCTGCTATGGATCCGACGAACCGGGCGCGCGCGAAACCGTCAGCGCCGCGGAGGCCGTCGGCGGAAAGGTCGTCGCCGTCCAGGCCGACGTCACCGACGCCGACGCGGTCGACCGCGCGTTCGCCGAGATCGTAAGCGGCCTCGGTCCGGTACACGTGCTCGTGAACAACGCGGGGATCAACCGCGACGGCCTTCTCGTCCGCATGACCGACGACCAGTGGCAAGCCGTGCTCGACACGAACCTCACGGCCGCGTTCCGCACGATCCGCCGCGCCACCCCCGCGATGATGAAAGCCCGCTACGGCCGGATCGTCAACGTCTCGTCGGTCGGCGGGCACCTCGGAACCGCAGGCCAGGCCAACTACGCCGCGGCCAAGGCCGGCCTCCTTGGTCTCACTCGCAGCGTGGCCCGCGAGCTGGCTCGCCGGCGCATTACCTGCAACGTGGTGGCGCCGGGCCCTATCGTCACCGCGATGACGAACGACATGCCTGCCGACTGGCGTGCCCAAGCCGAGGCCGCGGTACCGCTCGGCCGTTTCGGCACCGCGGAGGAGTGCGCGGCCGTCATCACGTTCTTGTGCTCCGAAGCCGCCGGCTACGTCACGGGCGCGCTCGTGCCCGTCGACGGCGGCCTGGGCATGGGTCACTGATCGCAACAGTCCGAATCAACCAGGAGGAAACCCAGATGGAACGGAGCGACGCGCTCGCCACGATCAAGGAAGTGGCGGTGGAGGTGTTGAGCGTCGACCCCGACCAGGTCACCGAGGAAGCGCGCTTCAAAGAAGATCTCGAGGCCGACAGTCTCGACCTCGTGGAGCTGGTGATGGGTCTCGAGGAGCGCTTCGACATCGAGGTCCCCGAAGACGACCTCGAAGGCGTCACGACCGTCGGCCAGGCCGTCGATCTCGTACTGGGCAAAGTGGGGTCCTGAGCGTATGACGAACTCCTCGGCGACGGACCGAAAAGGGCGACCGCGCGTCGCGGTGACCGGCATCGGCGTGAAGACGCCGGCGGGCAACGACGTCGCGACGTTCTGGCAGGGGCTTGCGGCAGGCGAGTCGAAGGCGGCCACGCTGACCCGCTTCGATCCGTCGCCGCTGCCGGTGCGCTTCGGTTGCGAGGTCCACGACTTCGACCCGGTCGACTACCTCGGGCCGAAGGAAGCGCGGCGTCTCGACCGCGTGACCCAACTCGGGTTCGCAGCCGCGGCCGACGCGCTCGGCGACGCGGGTGATGCGAGCGTCGATCCCGCACGTAGCGCCGTCGTCATCGGAACGGGCATCGGCGGCCTTATCACCCTCGAGGAGCAGGTCAACGTCTATCGCGAGAAGGGCGCAGCGCGCGTCAGTCCGTTCTTCGTGCCGATGATGATGACCAACGCGACCGCGGGCACGATCGCGATGCAGTTCGGCTGGACCGGTCCGAACGTATGCATCGCGACTGCGTGTGCGGCGAGTGCTCACGCGATCGGTGAGGGCGCCCGGCTGCTGCGCGACGGCAGCGCCGACGTCGTGATCGCCGGTGGGACCGAAGCGTGCATGACACCGACCGCGATCTCCGCGTTCGCACGAATGACCGCGCTCTCCGGCCGCAACGACGACCCCGAGCATGCGTCGCGACCGTTCGACGCAGCTCGCGATGGCTTCGTGATGGGCGAAGGCGCTGCGATCCTCATTCTCGAACGTTGGGACCGCGCGGTCGCGCGCGGGGCCAAGATCTACGGCGAGGTTGCCGGCTACGGGCGCAACGCCGACGCGTACCACATCACCGCACCGTCGCCGGGTGGTGAAGGTGCGGCCGCGTGCATGCAACTCGCCCTCGACGACGCCGGCCTCGACGCGTCGGAGGTCGGGCACGTGAACGCGCACGGCACCTCGACACCGTTGAACGATGCGGCCGAGGCCGAAGCTATTCGCAAGGTCTTCGGCGACGGCGCGCCTCCGGTCACCTCAACCAAGGGCGTCACCGGTCACCTGATCGGCGCCGCGGGCGCGACGGAAGCGGTCGCCTGCGTGCTCGGGTTCGAGCACCGTGCGATCCCGCCGACCGCCAACCTCGAGCAGCTCGGCGACGACATCCAACTCGACGTCGTCGCCGGCGCGGCTCGTCCCCTCGACCCCACCCCTGCCCTGTCGAATTCGTTCGGGTTCGGCGGCCACAACGTCTCGCTGATCTTCGTGCCGCCCTCGTGACAGCCACGCCTCTCCAGGCGGGCGCCGACGCGACGGCCCGGGCCGAGATCCGCGTCATCGACGACCGGAGAGTCGTGTGGTTCCGCGTCGCGGGTGGCAAACACCACGGAGCGATCGGCGTGCAAGGGGGCGCGACCGTCGAGCGGGCAGTGCGCCTCGCGGGCGAGTTGCGCATCCCGTTGATCGGTGAGCTCGACTCGTCGGGTGCCGAACTCCGCGAGCAGGTCGCGGCGTTGCACGCATGGGGCCGGCTCGCGCGCGAGGTCGTACGTGTCTCGGGAACCGTCCCGACGTTGCTCTCCGTGACCGGCGCGTGCGTCTCGGGACCCGCGCTCGCTCTGGGGCTCTTCGACGCGGTCGTGATGACACGTGACGCCTTCGCGTACGTCACCGGTCCCGACGCAGTCGCCGAGTTCACCGGCGTCAGCGTCACGCGCGAAGAACTCGGCGGCGCGAGCGTGCACAGCCGGCTCAGTGGGGTCGCGACAATCGTCGCCGAGGACGAAGCGGCTGCGACCGACGTGCTCCGCGACATCCTCTCCTACCTGCCCGATCATCACCTTGCCGATCCACCGCGCTACGAGTGCGACGAACCGCGTGACCGGCGCTGTGAGGCCGCCGCGAACGCGATCCCCGATCGACCGACCGCGGGCTACGACGTCCGCACGGTGATCGGTGACGTCAGCGACGCGGGCTCGTTCCTCGAACTCCGGCCGCAGTACGCGCCGAATCTGGTGACGGGCCTGGCGCGACTCGAGGGGCGCCCGATCGGCATCGTCGGCAACCAACCCCAGCAGCGCGCGGGCACGCTCGACATCGAGGCGTCCCGCAAGGCCGCCCGCTTCGTCGCGTGGTGCGACGCTTTCAACCTCCCCATTGTCACGTTCGTCGACACACCCGGGTTCGAGCCCGGCCGCGACCTCGAGTGGCGCGGGATGATCCGCCACGGTGCCGAACTGGTGCACGCCTATTGCGCCGCGACCGTCCCGCGCCTGTGCGTCGTGATGCGCAAAGCGTACGGCGGCGCGTACATCGTCATGGATTCCCGCGGCATCGGCAACGATCTCTGTGTGGCATGGCCGACGGCAGAGATCGCGGTTATGGGCGGCCCGCCCGCGGTGCAGATCCTCTACGGCCGGCGCCTGGCCGCGCTCGAACCGGACACCGCCATCTCCGAGAGGGAGCGGTTGCGCGCCGAGTACGACACCACATTCCTGAACCCGTACCGCGCGGCCGAGCTCGGCCTCGTCGACGAGGTGATCGAACCGGCGTCAACCCGCGCCGTGCTGTGCGACGCGCTGGACGTCCTCGCGATGAAGCAGGATCGTCAGCCCCCGCGCCGCCATTCCAATACTCCGCTCTGATCCCGAGGACTGACCCGATGCTGCTCGCAGAGAAGCGAATCCTCGTCACCGGCGTGCTCAACGATGCGTCCATCGCGTTCTCCGTCGCGCAACGCGCCCAGGAAGAGGGCGCGGAGGTGGTGCTGACGTCGTTCGGGCGGGCGATGAGCCTGACGCAACGCGCCGCTCGCCGTCTGCCCACCGAACCCGATGTCGTCGAGCTCGACGTCACCGATGCGGAGCAGCTCGACGCGCTCGCGGGCCGCGTCGGCGGCCGCCTCGATGGCGTCTTGCATGCGGTCGCGTTCGCGCCCGAGTCGTGCCTGGGCGGCGGCTTCTTGACCGCCCCGTGGGAAGACGTCTCCGTCGCACTCCAGATCTCGGCGTACTCACTCAAGTCGTTGGCCATGGCGTGCAAGCCGCTGATGGGCCCAGGTGCATCGATCGTCGGCCTCGACTTCGACAACAGCCGCAACGCGTGGCCCGTGTACGACTGGATGGGCGTGGCGAAGGCGGCGTTCGAAGCGACCGCGCGCTATCTCGCGCGCGACCTCGGCCCCGACGGCATCCGGGTCAACCTCGTTGCTGC
The DNA here is from genome assembly GCA_040513235.1 of Acidimicrobiia bacterium. Classification (GTDB taxonomy): domain Bacteria; phylum Actinomycetota; class Acidimicrobiia; order IMCC26256; family PALSA-610; genus JANNHK01. Next base: position 6,354 of record JBEVDP010000208.1, read on the forward strand.
GGGCCCGCTGCGCACGATCGCGGCCAAGAGCATCCCCGGCTTCGCGAAGTTCGAAGAGGTGTGGGACGAACGGGCGCCACTGGGTTGGAACGTGAAGGACGCGGCGCCGGTCGCGAGCGCATGCGTCGCGCTGCTCTCCGACCTCTTCCCCGCAACGACTGGCGAAATGCTGCACGTCGACGGTGGCTTCCACGCCATCGGCGCCTAGCCAATTTGGCGTATCGCTCGGGACCGTGCCGGGACTGCTCTGGGGTGCACGGCCGTTCAAGGTGGCTGGCCCGTGGCGCGCTTCTCAAGCCTTGGGTGGCCCCGGCTACCCTCTCTCACTTCACGGAGAGAGGGTCGCATGCGGGAGGCAGGTATATATCGGCGGCGCGCGCTCGCTGTCGCCGCGGGGTTGGTCGCGCTCGCCGCGTCGGCCCTGCCCGCGCACGCGGGCACCGCGCAAGGGGTGCGGGCCGTCGACGACGAGTACTCGGTGGCGCAGGGTCAGACACTGGACGTGAATCTCCTCGAGAACGACAGCGCGGGCTCCAACGACAGAATCGTGGTTGTCGACTTGGATGCGCCGCTACACGGATCGTTCTCGGGAACGGTCTCGCGCCCGGCGTATACACCGCTTGCCGACTTCGTAGGGGACGAGGTCATCGACTACACGATCTGCGGTGCCTCGGACAACGTCGTCACCCAGGACTGTGACACCGCGACGATCACGATCCACGTGACCGGCCCGCGTGCTACGACGACGATCGTGCCGACCACGGTCACGGTGCCACCCACGGTTACTACGGTGCCCCAAACGGTCGCTACGGTGGCCGCGCCGCCGCCCACCGTCGCGCCGGCTGCAGGTCCGACGGACATGGCGCACACCGGTGGCGGCAACGGACCGCTGTTGGCCGGGCTGACCGCGCTCGGCCTGGGCACGCTCGCGGTCGCGCTCGCCCGCCGTGGCCCCATCTCGCCGAGGCGCCGCTGATGTTCACTCTCCACGGAGAGCTTTGGTGACGGACGCAACCGTGTCCTTCGGGCTCACCTTGTAGAAGACGCCCGCGAGCTTGCCCTTCTCGTCGACGACGAAGGCGGAGCGAACGATGCCCATGAACTTCTTGCCGTAGAGCGACTTCTCGCCCCACACGCCCCAGGCGTCGGCCACGGCATGGTCCTCGTCGGCGAGCAGCGGGAAGCCGAGCTCGTACTTGTCGTCGAACTTCTTCTGCTTCGCAGGCGCGTCGGGGCTGATGCCGACGACCGCGGCCTTCAGCTTCTTCAGTTGCGGAAACGCGTCGCGCAGGTTGCACGATTGCTGTGTGCAACCGGGCGTGTCGGCCTTTGGATAGAAGTAGACGATCACCGGCTTGCCCTTGAACTGCGAGAGCCGCACGGTCTTGCCGTCCTGATCCTTCAGGGCGAACAACGGCGCCTTGTCTCCAACCGCGAGTTGAACCATGAGCCTCATTTCCGCTCTTGGCCCGGCGGGCCGGGCCGCTTGGCCATGTTCATTTCCATTGGTCGACTTCGGCTCCGCCTCCCATCCGGTCGGCTCCACCTGCGTCTCGTTGCTCGGCGGGGATACCCCGCCTCCCGAGATTCCCTCTTAGCATGCCGCGCGTGCCAGCGGTCGCGCCTGTTCGCCTGCCGGTTGACGACGCGACCGCGCGCGCCGCGGCTGTTGCGCGGCTCGGCGCGATCGCGGGCGAAGACGGCGACTTGCGCATCCCGACCGAAGGCGTGCCGTCGCGCGATATGGCCGTCGTGCTCACGTTCACCGCGGATGGTGACGGGACGATCGTGTCGGCCTACCGGGTCGGATGGATCGATATCCCGTTCTTCTGGTGGTTCTTCCGGCCCCTGACGCTCATCGCCGGCCGCCGTGCCTGCGCGCACGCGCTGGCGACACTGCGGCACGAACTCGGCGAGG
>JBEVDP010000209.1:0-7060 GCA_040513235.1 Acidimicrobiia bacterium
GGGCGCGCATCTCCACGAGCGGAACCCGCCATCGGTCCTCGGACCCGTCGGTGACGGATGCGTGTTGTTCGAGGACGCGTTCCGCTTCCTCGTACTCGCCGAGTTCGTGGAGTGACTCGGCCAGGAGGAGCAACGCTTCTGGGAGTGCGACCTCGGCGAGCGACGCGCTCGCGAGGCGGACGACCTGCGGGTGGTCGTGGCCGTATCGCGCCAGCCGGGCCGCGGTGAGCAGCAGTTCGGCGTCGGCGGTCCCGTCGGCGTCGAGGCGCGCATTCGCGACGCGCAGCGCGTCTTCCCTCCGGCGCGCGCCGCGAGCATTGATCAGTTCGACGTAGCACGCGAGGAGTCGTCGTTGCGTGAACGGCGACATGCGGTCTCGCACGACCTCGGCATAGAGCGGGTGCGTGAGCGAGACCTGCCGCCTTCGTCCGTCGTTTCGGAGGTTGAGCAGCTCCGCGCCGTCGACCATCTCGATCGCTTCCGCGCCGACGAACGACTCGAGTTCGGCCAGCCCAACGGGTTCGGCCAACGCGAGAAGCGAGAGAAGGTCACCCGCGCCGGTCGGGACCGCGGCGAGGCGCGCGTCGACGAGCTCCGCGAGGCGCGCCGTCGGAGCGATCGGGCCCGTCAGCCGCCAGACACCCTGACGTTCCTGCAGCCGGCCCGCGGCGCGTGCGCCGAGCACCAACTCGCGCACGAAGAGCACGTTGCCTTGCGCCGTGGTCGCAATCGACTCGGCGGTGGCCGCGTCGACGGGTCCACCGAGCGCGAGGTGCAGCAGCGTGTCGACATCTTCGCGACTGAGGTCGTCGAGATCGATGCGCAGCACGCGATCGCGTCGCCACAGCTCGGCAACCGCGTCAGTCGTGGGTTCGCCGGTGCGGATCGTCGCGATGAGAAAGACGACGCGGGCGTCGATGAGCTGGCTGAGCAGGGTCGCCGAGGACGCGTCGAGCCGATGGAGGTCGTCGACGACAAGGACGTACGAGAGCCCGCCGGCCTGCTCGCGAAACGCGTCCGCGACGGTTCGGTACAGGCCGACGGGATCGAACCGATAGTCGACGACTTCTACGGGCAACAGCGGGATGAGCGCGCCGAGCGACAGACCGCTCGCGCCGGCGCTGGCGGCGGCGCGTCCGCCGGTCCGTCCGGCGCGCAATGCGTACTCGAGACACTCGTCGGCGAGTCGAGTCTTGCCGACACCGGCCGCGCCGTAGATCAGTACCGCATTGATGTCACCGGCAACGACAGCGTCGCCAACCTGCTCCACTTCTTCGTGGCGACCGACCAGTGGCCACCGCGTGGCCAAGACCGCGGGATGCGCCGGCCCAGGGCTCGACATGGTCAAACGCTAGTTCGCCGCGTACGCGTGACGTGTTTGGTCCTCCGACTCCGGTTTCCGGAGTGCGTGGCCCAAACACTTCACTCCCGCGGATCGGGCACCGCTTCCGCTGTCGCCCGGACAGTGAACGGGTCGCCCTGCACAAAGATGCCGAGCAGCGAGAACGGCACGTCGTCCTCGAGCGTCACGACGACCCGGTCGTCGACGACGTCGACCCTCGCATGTTCGAGGCGCTGCGCGCGTTCGTCGCGCGCCAACGTCTCGGCCGCGATCGCCTCGACGCGCACCGGGTCGAGCACGACCTCGCCCGACCGCAAACGCCGCTCGTCGACACCGTTGGCCGCCGCCGTCGCGGTCGCGTCGGCCATCGCCGACAACTCACGGCGCACGGCAATGCCCCGCCACAGGTCGAGGCCGAGACCACCGAGGAACAGCACCGCGACACAGAGACCGAGCACCCAGAGCGTCGCCGTGCCGCGTTCGTCACGCATCACAGACTGCGGTAGTCGTCGAGGCGCCGGTGCTGGCGCGCGGTGTACGTCCACCCACCAACTTCGGCCAGACCGGGAACCGCGATAGCCGGCATCTGCACGTGCACGAGGACCGTCACGTATCCCCGCCGGCCGCCCGTCGCCTCGACCTCGACCGTGACGGCATCGGCGCCGATGCCGTACCGCGCCGCGACCTCGGTCGCCACCGCGCGGGCCGCCGCGGGATCGACAGTGTCGCCCGCGACCGCGGCCGCCGCCCCTTCACGCGCCGCGACCGTGGCCGCGTGCCGCCGCTCGGCCCAGGTCGGCATCGTCGCGACCAACACGACGACGGGGAACAGCAGCAGGGCCACGGCCGTCACCCACTCGATCGCGACGAAGCCACGCTCCCGGTCCGCGAACCTCACCGCGTGTCCATGACTGCCTCGAACGAGACGTCCCACGCGGGTACGAGTACGGGGAGCCAGGACGGGAGTGACCCCTCGGCCCGGCCCACGATCGCCGTGCCCTCAAGGGAGCAAGTGACCTCGATGTCGTCTCCGATCGGACCACGCAGGAGCCCGTCGAGCACCTCGTGGGCGCGGCGCTCGCAGTCGGTGGGACCAGTGCCCGCGGGCGCGGCGGCGCGCACACCCTCGTCGAGCGCGTCGCGGATTGCTCCCCGCGCGTAGAGGTCGACGAGCAGGTTGGCGACGAGCACGAGCAGCACCAATGACAGCGCGACGACCGCGACGTACTGCACCGTCGTGAACCCGTCCTCGGGGCGGGCCGGACGACACATCGAATGCCGATCAGGCCAGCAGCTGATCGCGAATCCACTCGATGATGTCGACGCCGAGCTGCTGCAGGAGCGCCCAGATCGCGACCAGGGCGAGCACACCGAGCGCGGCATTGCCCAGGAGCTCTGCAGTCGTGAGCCCGGCTTCGTCGTGCAGATCAACCGGCTCGTCCGCCACTTCCGTCGTCACATGGGTGGACATGGGTTCCTCCTGTCAGCGATGTCCGAGGACAACTGAGGGCAAGGGTGCTGCGATGAACAACAACATGATCGGGGCGAGAATCGCGATCGTCGGCACCAACATCGCCGCGCGCCGCCTCACCGCGTCCTTGTGCAGTTGCTCGCGGCGGGCGTCGCGCACGTCTTCGCTGAACGCCAAGAGTGCGGCGCCGAGATCAGCGCCGCGTTCGGCGCCGGCCGCGAGGAGTTGGTAGGTCCGCGCTGCGCTCGGCTCAGGTGTGAGATCGGCGGCCCGACGGAACGCGTCCACCTCGGTGACGCCGCGGCGCGTCGCGGCGAGCACGGCTCGCAGTTCCTCCACCACGACGCCGCGGCCGCGCTGCACGATGCGTTGCACGGCCTGCATCGGGCCCGATCCGGTGCGGATGTGCATCGCGAGCAGCTGGTTCACCGTGTACAGCTCGGCTCGGATCCGCGCCGCGCGCTCGGCGACCGCGCGCTCGAGCTGCTTCCGCGGGCGCGTAGAGCCGAAGGTGTAACCGGCCACCACCGCCACGAGGGTCAGGAGGGGCGCGCGCGTCAGGAGGGCCGCGCATCCGCCTGCGAGAACTGCACCGACGACGCCCTCGAGCACCTGACGCACCCGATACTCCGCGGGATTCGCCGACTCGTACCCAGCCTGGGTGAGCATGCGCGCGAGCCGCTCGTCGCCGCGTGCATCTCCGGTGCGGCCGATGCGCGCGACGGCGGCCCGTAGCGGCGGGCCGAACAGGCGACCCATCGCGCCCCCGACGACAGGCGGCGGCGCGGGGTCGACGATGTCGGGCGCGTGACCGAACGCCGCTCGAGCGACCACGGTGTACGGGCGCACGCGCGGCGCAAGCTTGCGAGTGGGCGGGATCCAGAGCGCAACGGCCGTTGCAACACCGACGCCGACCCCGAGCGCGGCGAGCAGCGAGAGCGCGCTCATCTCGTCGCATTCCGACTGGCGAACACTCGCTCCTCGCGTGGCTCTCGTCCCAGGCGACCGAGCACGATCAATCCGACCGCGCTGAGCGCAGCCGCAATCAGCAACGTCACCGCGCCGCCGCCCGATCGGTAGAAGTCGCGGAACGCACCCGGCCGGGCAGTGAGCACGACGAGCACGAGCCACGGAAGCACGACGACGGCCCGCGCGTTGATACGCATCTCGAGCCCCTCCGTCTCGAGCTCGTCGGCCAATTTGAGGTCTTTCGTCGTCGCGTCGACGAGGTCCTCGAGGATCGTCCGCACGATCGCGCCACCGCGCTCGTGCGCGAGGATCAGCACTTCGAGCACGCGGTCGCTCGTAGCATCGGCGAGCTCCTCCTTCACGATCTCGAGCGCGGGCCCGGTTCCAAGCGCGCGGGCGAGTTCGGGGAAGCGGGCGAAGGCGACGCGCAACGGCGCCGGACCGCTCGTGGCGAGTGCACCCACGGCTTGTGTCAGCGAACGGCCCGCGGAGATCGACGCGAGGAGATCGCGCAAACCATCCGGCCACGCGGCTTCCACCGCGCGCAGGCGCGTTGCGCGCCGGCGGCCGAAGTAGGCGCGCGGCACCAGTCCCACGGCCACGGCCGGCACGAGCGCACCAAACATCGAGCCGGTCATGGCGGTGAGCGCCAAGAGGGCGACCGCGCTCGCCCCCACGCTTCCCGCAACGAACTGCTGCGGGGTCACGGGCACACCCGCTTGCTGGAGCCAGACCCGCGCCCGTTCGGTGCCTTCGGATCGACGCGAGCGTCGGCGGCGAGGCGCCGGCAACGTCCCCAGGATTGCGCCGGCCAGAAGGGCGCAGAACGCGCCGACAGAGAGCGCGGCGAGAATCCTCATGCCGGACGCACCTGCCCACCGCCGAGCAGAGCCCGCAACGACAAACCGTCGGGCAGCGCTCGATCGATGCGTCGCTCGAGGCCGGGCGGGAGCGCGCCCGTCCACACCAGCGGCTCTCCGAGCCCGTCGCGCACGAAGATCGGCTCGCAGGTCTGGTCGTCCGAGATCGTCGGCATGATCGCAGTGATCTCCATGACCTGCCGGCGCAGGCGCCCGTCGGCCGCGTGCGGATGATCATCCCGGTCGAGTTGGATCACGAGATCGAGCGCTTCGGTGAACACCTTGCGCACGATGCGTTCAGTCACGTTCTCCCCGGCCATGAGGGCCGCGTTCACCAGCGCGTTCAACGCGTCAGGTGCACTGTTCGCGTGGACGGTGCACAGGAACCCACACCCGGCATTCACCGCCCGTGTCAGTTCGAATGCCTCGGCGCCGCGCACTTCGCCCACGACGATTCGATCCGGTCTCATGGCGAGGACGAACTTCACGAGTTGCCGCATGTCGATCTCGCCGGTGCCGTCGAGGCCCGGCGGGCGGACTTCGTAATAGGAGCCGTGGACCACCGGCACCGCGATCTCGCGGATCTCCTCGCAGCACCGCACGCAGTGCGACGCGGGAACGGCCGCGAGCAGCGCGGCCGCGAGCGTTGTCTTGCCGGCGCCCGGCTCCCCGGAGATCGCGATCCGCGAGCGCACCTGCATCACGGCCCACATGAATGCGGCGGCTTCCTCGCTCAAAGCGTCGCGTGCGACCAACTCGTCGAGCGACGCGTCGCGCACCGTGTAGCGACGCAACGTCGCCGAGAGCCGGTCGGAGATGGGTGGGATCGCGGCGGTCAATCGGGCGGTGCCGTCGAGGACGCGTGCCTGCACGAGCGGCTGCTTTGCGTTGAGTTGCCGTTCGGTCGATGCCAGCAAGCGGTCGATCATCTGGCGGTTCTCGTCTTCGCTCGTCGGTTCCGCGAGGCCGCGCAAGCGCCCAGTCGTGTCGAGGAACGTCACACGCGGCCCTTCTACGAACACCTCCTCGACGTCGCGGCGCGCAAGCAGGTCGGTCAGCGGACCGAAGTCGGTCACTGAGCGCAAGACGCGATGCACCATCGTCACTGGATCGCCCAGCGGCACCTCCTCACCGAGCCGAGCGCGGCGTTGATACTCGTCTACCGCGCGTTCGACCTCGCTCCGGACGTCGGCGAGTTCGCGTTCCGGCTGCAGCCGGCGGCGTTCGATACCTCCGAGCGCGTCGCGGCGGATGACGTCGTACGCGTCGACCCGCGTGGTCACGACGCGGCCTCGAATGCCGGCCTTGGATCGGCGTCGCGTTCGGCACGGGCGACCGCGCCAACCTGCGCGGCCTGATGGACGGCCGTCGCGAGCGTGGTCATCGCCCGCACGAACGGGGACTTCGCCACCATCCGCCCGTCCCACGCCGCGTCGGTCACATGCGGATCGTCGGGCGCGAACACCACGGCGGAGGCCGGAATGGTGCGCGTGAGTTCCGCGAACAACTCGCCGCGGCGGAATCGAGCCTTGGGCGCGCGGTTCACGGCGACGACCAAGGGCGTCTCCGGGGCGAGCGTGTGGACGTCGACCGCCCAAGCGAGGAAGCGCGCCACACCGACCGGAGACGCCATGCACACGCCGACCACGACGTCGCTCTCGACCACGACGGCGCGCGCCACAGCATTTCGCCCGCGCGGCGCCGACCCGACGTCTTCGAGATGACCGAGCCCGTCGACGACGACCCGCCCGGCGTCTCGAGCCACGCGTTCCACAACGCGCATGACCTCACCGGGCCGGATCTGTGACCAGGCACCCGGGTTCGGTAGTCCGGTGAGGATCGGGAACCCGACATGGGCGGGTGTGACGATGGAGTCGTCGAGCGTGCCACGCCCATGCTCGGCCGCTTCGATGGCGGTGCGCAGATTCGGTTCGATCGGAAGCCCGAGGCGCGGCGCGATGCACGGTGCGACGTCGTCGGCGTCGATGAGGGCGGCGCCGAGCCTGGCTCCGAGCTGGATCGCGATCTCGGTCCGCCCCGTTCCGGGTGGCCCCCCGACACCGATGATCTCGCCGCGGCGCGGCGGCGCGACGCCGACGTCGGGTTCGGGTGTCTGGTTTCCACGTCGCGCCTGGAGGACGACGAATTCCTCGATGAAGGCCTGCGGACTCTGGTCGGATTCGAGCGCTTCATCAACTCCGATGGCAACCAAGTGCGCGCGCGCCGCCGGCTCCTCACGGTCGAAGACTCCGAGCACCATCCGCCCGCGGTCGTGGACGTCGGCGACGAAGGCGCGGGTCAGAGCGGGCCAGCGAACGCTCACCACCAGAACGTCATATGACTCCTCGAGCGCGACATCTGGTTCCACGACGACCTGGCGAACCCGTCCACCGCCGTGGTCAGTGAGGTGCCGATGCA
>JBEVDP010000210.1:0-10107 GCA_040513235.1 Acidimicrobiia bacterium
TACCGCATGGTGCTCGGCCCTTCGATGACGTACTCGTGCGCAGTGTGGAAGTCGCGCGACACAACGCTCGAAGCCGCGCAGACAGAAAAGTACGACCTCGTATGCCGGAAGCTCGCGCTGCGGCCGGGCATGCGCATGCTCGACGTCGGCTGTGGCTGGGGCGGAATGGTGCAACATGCTGCGCGCCACTACGGCGTCAAGGCCGTCGGCGTCACGTTGTCCGCGGCGCAAGCCGAGGCCGCGACCCGCACGACAGAATCAGAGGGACTTGCCGACTTGGTGGAGATCCGGATCCAGGACTACCGCGACGTGGACGGCAGTTACGACGCGATCAGCTCGATCGGCATGTTCGAGCACGTCGGCTTGGCGCGCCTCGGCGAATACTTCCGGAACTTGCACCGCTTGCTCGTCCCCGGTGGGCGCGTCCTGAACCACGGGATCAGCTCGCCACCGGGGCGGCGGTCACGGTTCCGGCGGCGCGGGTTCATCGACCGCTATGTGTTCCCCGACGGCGAGTTGCACGAGATCGGGTCCGTCGTGTCACGGATGCAAGCGGCTGGATTCGAAGTGCGTCACGTCGAGAGCCTGCGAGAGCACTACGCACTCACGTTGCGGGAGTGGGTCACGAATCTCGAGCACCACTGGGACGACGCGGTCGCCGCGGCCGGGCTGGCCCGGGCCCGCATCTGGCGGCTGTACATGGCCGGGTCGGCGGTGAACTTCGAAGCCGGCAACATCCAGATCCACCAGACTCTCGGCGTGCGCGCCGATGGCGGGCGTTCGGGAATGCCGCTCCGGCCCGACTGGTAACGCGATTGGTCCCTACGCACGCGCAACGAACGCGGTGACGCCCACGGCACGGCCTGCGACTTCGACGTTCGCGAAACCCGCTGCGCGAAGCTGCGCCTCGAATGCTTCGGGCACCCAGAACCGGCACGCCCAGTCGTTGAGCTCGGTCGCGAGGAGCGCGCCTTCGACCCATCGCTCGTAGATGTTGACCCCGGTTTCGACCTGCGTGGCCGCGTCATAGGTGGTGATCGCACGCTCGACGAGGAGCGCGCCGTCGTGCGTGGGCCAGGTGCGGCCGCGCCAGAGACCGTCGCCCCGGCGCGATTCGCGTGGCGCCTCGGTCTCGACGAGCAATGCGCCGCCGGGCAGCAGATGCTCACGGAGCCGCCGCAAGGAGGCGGCCACTTCGTCATCGCCGATCACCAAGCCGAAGGAACCCGCGACGCACAACGCGAACGCGTACTGGCGACCGAGATCGAGCGCGTGCAGCCACTGCTCGACGAGCGAAGCGCGCAGACCGCGCTTCCGCAGACGCCACTGCGCGGCGCGCAGCATGTCGGGCGAGGAGTCGACGCCGTCGACCTCGATGCCGGCTTCGAGCAACGGCACCAGGAACCGGCCCGAACCGCACATCGCCTCGAGCACCGGACCCTCGACCGATTGCGCGCGAACTTGCGAGAGATAGAACGCGGCCATCGCGGGCGGCGCTTCGGGCTTATCGAGGTCGTAGGCCTCGGTAAGCAGCCGGCCGTAGTGCGCGCGCGTCATGCAGAGGCGCGCCTCCGGCGCGAGAAGAAGAAGGCGCCGCCCGCGATCAGACCGACGATGATCACGCCCCCGATCAGGAGCGGCGCGGCGCCACCGTCGCTCGCCTCCACCGGCGGCGGGGGCGGCTCGGTGACGGGCGGCGGCGCGGGCGCAATCGTCGTGGTTTCGGCGAGGACCGTCGGCGCGGTGGTGGTGTCGCCGGTCGGGATTGTCGGCGGCGGAACGCTGCCGGGTCCCCCGGGCACGAGCACCAGGACCGGCCCGGGCATCGCGGGTTCGGGTGCACCCTCGGGCCAGTCTTCGATCCAGCGATCGACTTCGCCGTTGTCGTAGGTCTGCAACACCTTGAACTGCAACCGGCCCGGTTCGGCCGGCATCGGCCCGAGCGTTATCGGGAACTGCTGATCGCCGTCCGCGCTACCGCCCTGCCAGAGGATGCCCGTCGGCGTCACGGTGGCCGTGAACGCACCGGGGCCAGCCGGCGGCACGACCGCGGTGAGCGTGAGTCCGTCGGGCCAGAAGAGTTCGACGCTGGTGATGATCGCGGTATCGCGTTCGTCGCCCGCGTTCAGCGTGACGTCGACGACCGTGCCGGGACCGACCTCCTCCGGCGTGAAGCTGGTGTGCGCCGACGCGGGCGCGGCGACGACGAGGACGAGGGCGGCAACGAGCGAAAGGATGAACAGCACACGGCGCACGGCCCGCCATGCAATCAGAAGTCGAAGACGTTTGGCACACCGCCGCCGCCAGATGCGTAAGCGCGGCGGTGCGAGCCGGTTCAGGTCGGGTGAACGGACCGGTTCGGTCCGCCGATCGGGAGGGCTCCGATGAGGGCATCCACCGCGCGCCGCGTGCGCCTCGGCGCTGTAGGAATGACAGTCGCGATGGCCGCCGGCCTGGTGCTGGCGTTCTCCGGCACCGACTCACCTCGGCCGACCGACGTCCGGGATGCGCGCGCCGCCCGCGCGGACGCGTCCGACGATCCGCCGTCGAGCGCGACAACGACGGCGCCGCTCCCGCTCGAGGTCGTGGTGGACACGTCGGTGCAACCAGCCGTGACCGAGGTCGAGGGCTTCGCGGACGCCAGCGCAGCGCGTCCGGTCGGCCGGGTCGTCACCGCCGACGGCACTGCGACCGACGTCGTGCTCGACGAAGTGCAACTGCTCGTCCCGGACCTCGCGACGCTCGACGCCTTCGTCGCGCGCTGGGGTGGCACCGTCACCGATGTCACCGAACCCGATACCGACGGGATGCGCGCCGCGCTGGTGCACATCGACGTCGACCGCGCCGACCCGGCGGCACTGCCCGCCGACCTGATCGCGCTCGAACCGGATCACTCCGGCACGATGCGCGTTTCGAGCGATCGGGTGCAGCGCCTGTACGCCGCGATCGCGGCCGACGCGGTCGCGCACGGCACGATCGTCTCGCCGAACACGCTGGCCGTCGACGACGCGATCGTCGACGGGACGACGAAGGAATGGGACGGCTGGGGAGACCCCAACGCGTTCGCATGGAACATCATCCGCGACGGCGCGGCGATTGACTCCGGTGTCGGCCGTGCGTGGCAGCTGCTCGAAGCGACCGGCAAGCTCGACCACCGCGTCCGCATCATGATCGTTGACGGCGGCTTTAGTTCGAATCCCGACTTCCCCGACGTGACGACGCTCCGCCTGGCGAAGTGGGGCGACACGAGCCGCACGAGCGGCGGCTATCACGGCACCGACGTCGTCATGGCCGCGATGGCGAAGGTCGACAACGAGTTCGGCACCGCGGGCCCAGCGGGGCCCGTCGCAGAACTCATCGCCGTGGCCAAGTACGTCGATGACTACAAGACCTTGCGCAAGACGCTCGACATGGTGCGCGAACACGATCCCGACATCATCAGTAGCAGCTATCACACAACGCATGTCGCGTTCCGCGACACGACCGAAGGCCTCAAGGACTGGTACTACCGGCGCATGCGCGACAACGGCGCGATCCTGTTCGCGTCGGCCGGGAACGAAGGCAAGAACGTCGACGACGGTCTGTGCGCGCCGGGCGATTGCGACGAGAACAAGACGTACCTGCCGTGCGAGAGCAAGTACGTCGTGTGCGTCGGTGGCGTCGATGCCGCGACCGCCAAGTGGGACGACGGGTCGAACTACGGCATCGTCGACAACGACAAGTCGGTCGAGATCTACGGGCCCTGGTGCACCTTTGCCAAGAAGCGCAACGACGCGTGGATCGACTTCACCATGACGAAGGTCTGCGGCACCAGCTTCGCTACGCCGTTCGTCGCCGGTGTCACCGCGCTCGTCATGGCCGCCAATCCCGACCTGAGCAACGACGACGTGCGGAACATCCTGATGGACAGCGCGCACTCGGGCATGCCGCTCGCGGATCGCACGCGGGCCGGCAGTTCCCGGTGGGTCGATGCGTTCGAGGCTGTCCGGCGGGCGTTGGGTATCGAGGTGAAAGCACCGGCGATCACGATCGAGAAGCCCGAAGCGGGCAAGGTGCTCGGCGTCAACGACTGGGTCGACCTGCGGGCGACTGCGACCGACTTCGTCGGCCGCCCGCTCGACATCGTCTGGACCGGCGACGTCGCGGGCGCGCTCGGGACGAGCGGATCGGGTGCGACGAACACGGTGCCGCTCGCGCCGGGCAAGCACGAGATCATCGCGTGGACGACAGACTTCATGGGCGCGTCGTCGAACACGAAGGTCACCATCGAACTGCGCGACAGTCCGCCCGAGTTGACGATCGTGTCGCCGCAGCCGGGAACGACGCGCCGCCAGGACGACACGCTGTCGTTCGCCGCAATGACGACGGACCCCGACACGTACGGTTCGGTTCCCGACGACAGTGTGTTCTGGACCGTGCGCCTGCCTGGAACGGACGCGCCTTTGTGGAGCGGCACCGGACATCTTCACGAGGTCGAAGGCAGCGAGTTCGCACCCGGCGACTATGAGATCGTCGTGACCGCGAGCGACGGCCCGAACCAGGTCGCCGCGTCCAGTTCGTTCACGATCGAAGCGCCCGACCCCGACGCGCCGAAGGTGTACCTCGACAAGCCGGCCGCCGGATTCACGACCGGCGCCGATCACCGCGAGAAGGAGATCGAGTTCGCGGGCAAGGCGCACGACCTCACCGAAGGCTGGCTCGACGGCACCCGACTGAAGTGGACCGCGACGAGCGACGCGCAGACCAAGGTGCTCTGCGCGGGCAGCCAGGTCCCCGGCGTTCAGTCCGGCGACGGCACGCCGGGCGACGACATCGCGGCGGTGGTGAGCTGCTCGGAATTCACCGCATCGCTCGGCCTCGACAACGGGGCGACGCAGACCGTCTGGACGATCGCTCTCGAAGCCTGGGATGCGAGTGGCTCGACCTCGACCGTGGAACGCTCGATCGTCATCAACTTCGCGGCGCCGTAGCCCGCGCCCGCCGTACTGGCGTCAATATCAAGCCGCTCAGCGCGTGGTATTGACGCCAGTACGGAGTTCGGCCCAGACGGTCTTGCCGTGGGCGTCGGCGTCGACGCCCGTCGCGATCGCGAGGTGGCCGACGATGTGCAGGCCGTAGCCGTCGTCGGGGGCGGGCCGGCCGTTCCCTTCGTCGCGCACCGCGATGCAAACGGTCGTCGCGCCGTCGGCTTCGTTGACGTCGACACGCAGGCCGATCGGCCCGGATCCATGCTTCACGGCGTTGGCGACGAGCTCGGAGACGACGAGGGCGACATCGTGGCGGAGCGCGGGGGGAACGCTCCACGCCACGAGGTCACGCGCGTACGGGACCGACTCGACGACTGAAGGAAGCTCACGGTCGACGACCGTTTCGATTCCGACGGCGCTCATCGTCATCACCGGGCCACGAACACGAGGTCGGTTCTTCACGCAGCCGCGACGGCGGCCGAGATCGACGGTGTGGCGGTGGGCTTGCTGCGGGCGGCGCGGGCCCAGGCTTCGAGGCTCAACTCGGCCGCGCGGCGCAGGTAGGCGTCGGCGAGGACCGGGTTGACCTTGCGGGCTTGGACGCGCAGCGTCCGGGCCCGAGCGAGCAGCGAAGCTGCACTCTCGTGCGCGTCGCCGATGTCGAGGCGGTTGTACGGGTCCCGCAGGACCGTGCTGACGGTCGTGGTGTTCATTGCTCGGCCCCCCTCAAGTGGTGGTGCATCCGGTGTTGTGAAGCCATCATCGGCCTGTGGGCTTGGGGGACGCTTGCGGACGGCTGAAGCCGCTGGACCTGTTCTTCGAGCGCGTTTGCCCAGGTCAGAGGCGATTCGGCGGCGGCTTGCAGCCGCATGCAGCGGTGGCGGACCGCCGACTTGGAGCGAGGCGGTGCAAAAGCGGTTCAGGCGAGCAGGGCGCGGGCGGCGTCGGCGACCATCGGGGTCCCCAACTCCTCGCCGACCCGGACGACCACGGTCGCGACCGCTTCCGCCCGTTCGAGATCCTCCGGCTCGCCGCGGGCCCTCAGCGCTTCGGCGAGACCAAGCCGCGAACGGTTCGCGTAGAGGCGGGCGCCGATGGACTCTTCGACGTCGATCGCGTTCTCATAGCACCCGATCGCTTCGTCGAGCCGGCCGAGGGCGCGGAGTGCGTCGCCGCGCGCCCGATCGACGGCACCGAAGCAGAGGTGACCGGTGGCGAGCAGCGCGACCGGACCGGTGTGTTCGGCCAGGATCTTCTCCGCGAGCACCGCCGCGGCGTCGTGCCCGATCGCAACCGCGGCCTCGGCGAGCTGGACTGCGTGTAGCGGCGCGAGGAGATCGTTGCCGTCGTCGTACTCGTCGTTCGTGAGCAGCGCGTCGATCATCTCCCGCGCTTCGTCGATGCGCCCGTGCTCGGCGGCGGTGGTGGCCAGGCCCGTGCGGAGGGCGACGGCAACTTGCGGCTGGTGATCGGCGGTGAACCGGAGGATCTCCTCCAGCTCGGCGTGACGACCCTGTTCGCGGCGCAGCCGGTACATCTGCGCGCCGTAGGCCATCCACGCGGCCTGTTCGTTCGACGCGACGTTGGTCTCGAACGCGGCGTCGACGAGTTCCTCGGCATCGGCCATTCGTCCGTCGACGAAGGCGAGCATCGCGCGGTACCACGCGAGCTGAACATGGAAGGCGTGGTGCCCCAAGCGTTCGGAGAGCTGGACGCAGGCGGCGAAGTCGGCGTCAGCCGCGGCGCGGTCACCGGCCTCGAGGTGGTCGACCATGCGGAAGTGGCGACCGATGAGCTCCGCGTAGGGAATCGCGTTCATCGCCGCGACCGCGACGAGCTCGTCGTCCATCGAGAGGCGGGTTTCGAGATTGTCGTGGCTCCAGCACACGAGCAGCGAAGAGGCCAGCGCCGCGACGAGCGCGACCGGGTCGTCGAGCCGGCGTGCCATCTCGAGCGCCTCACCGGCGAGTGACCTCCGCCGGTCCCGCGGCATTGCGAAGTAGCCCTCGACTGCGAGCCGCGCGATCAGTTCGCAGCGCAACACCGAGTCCTCTTTGTCGAGCGAGTCGAGCGCGCGCTCGAGGTACGCGACGAGATCGGTGTCGGTGACGCCGAACTCGTCCCACCAGCCCCAGAAGCTGCCGCCACCGATGCCGAGGACGGCGCGCGCGATCCGCACCGGGTCTCCTTCGGAATGGGCCTGATCCATCGCTCGGCGCATGGCGCTGCGGGCGTCGCCCAGGCGGCCGGTCGCGCGCAAGGCCCAACCCAAACCGATCAACAGGTCGGTACGCGTCTGCCAGCTGCCGACGTCGTAGGTGTCGACGAGTTCGAGCGCGCGCTCGTAGGTCGGGATCGCGTCCTCGTAGGCGAGCTGCGCGCTCAGCCGGTCGGCGGCCTTCTGGCCGTACAGGACGGCTTTCAGCGCGTCGCCGGCGGGTGCGGCTTCGGAGAAGTGGTACGCGCACTCGGTGAGGAACCCAGGATTGCGTTCGCCGTGCAGGGTCTCGATCGCTTCACCGATGCGCCGGTGCAGGCGGATACGTCGCAGCGCGCTCAATCCTTCGGCGAGCGTCTCGCGCACGAGTTCGTGCGAGAAGCGGAAATGGCCCATCCCGTCGTGCGCTTCGTCGACGACGCCGGTCATCCACGCGGCTTCGACGAGGTCGAGGGCTCGGTCTTCATCGATGCCGCACACGTGTGCAACGAGCGCGATGTCGAACTCGCGCCCCGCAATGGCGCCCGCGGTGAGCACCGGGATCGCGTCGTCGGGTAGGCGGGCGAGCCGGGTGCGGATCACGTCGCGCACGCCTTCCGGCACCGCCGTCCCCTCGGGCGTCTCGAGCTTGCCCTCGTACTGGAAGAGCCGCACGAGTTCGCCGACGAAGAACGGGTTCCCCGCGGTGCGATCGTGCAACGAATCGGCGAGGTCGCCGGCCGCTTCGTCGCCGATGACTGCCGCGACGTAGCTGCCTATCTCTGCGACGGTGAGGCCGGGCAACGCGAGCCGTTCGAGATCGGGCGTGCGTGCAAGCGTGGCGAGCGTCGTCGCGAGCGGCGGCGTTCGGGACTCGGCGTCGCGATAGGTTCCGACGAGCAGGACCCGCGACGCATCAAGCGCGTGGACGGCGTACTCCAACAGCCGCAACGAACTCTGGTCGGCCCAGTGGAGGTCGTCGAGCACGATGACGAGCGGTGCGTCCTGGGCAAGACGGTGCAGCATCGTGGCAACTGCTTCGAAGAACCGGAATCGCGCGGTTTCGGCGTCGGGCGCGTCGTCGGGCGCGGTGACGAAGCGGCCGTAGTCGGGGACCACACGGGCGATATCGGCCCCGCCGACATCGAGCGCGGCGGTGATCGTCGCTTCGGGCAGCGAGTCGGCGAAGGCCCGCAGGACCTGCACCCACGGCCAGAACGCGGGGGCGCCGTCGCCCTCCCACCCCCGCGCCCACACGACGTGCATGCCCAGCGCGCGCGCCTGCACCGTGAGTTCCTCGCACAATCGGGTCTTGCCGATACCGGGCTCACCGGACACGAGGACGAGCCGGCCATTGGCGACGCTGATCTCGGCGAGGCGACCGACGAGACGCGCCCGCTCGTGCTCCCGGCCGACGAACGTCGTGCCGCTGGGTTCGCCTGGGCTCGCTTGCTCCGGTGCGGCCGCACTCGGCGGGGGCTGCCAGCCCAGATTCGGATCTTGGGCGAGGATGCGCTCTTCGAGGTCGCGCAACCCCGGTCCGGGTTCGATCCCCAACTCTTCGACGAGAAGCTCACGTGCGTCCTGGAACGCCCGCAGCGCGTCCGCCTGCCGCCCGGCGCGGTACAGCGCGAGCATCAACAGCTCACGGAAACGCTCGCGAACCGGGTACTCCTTCGCGAGCCGCTCCGCCTCCACCGTGACCGACGAGTGGCGGCCGCGTTCGAGGTCGATCGTCAGCTGGGTCTCGAGCGCGACGAGGTGCAGTTCCATGAGGCGCTCGCACTCAGACTGCGCCCACTGCTCGTACGCGACGTCGGCAAGGGGCGCGCCCCGCCACAGCGCAAGCGCGTCGGCGAGGTAAATCGCGGCGTCGTCGAGCCGACCCCGCTCGACTGCTTCGAGGGCGGACGAGACGTTGCGCTCGAACCGCACCGCGTCGACCTGTTCGGGCGCAATGTCGAGCACATAGCCGGGCGGCCGGGTGACGAGCACAGTCGCGGCCGCGCCGGCGACTCGGTCCGGCTCCAGGACCCGCCGGAGATTGGAGACATAGGCCTGGAGGGTGGAGGTCGCTGCGGCCGGGGGCTCGCCCTGCCAGAGGCGGTCGATGAGGCGGTCGACCGAGACGACCCGGCCGGGCTCGAGCAGCAAGAGCGCGAGCAGCGCCCGGTGCTTGGGCGCGCCGATGTCGACGGGCCCCTGGTCCCCCGCCACCTGGACGGGCCCCAGCACCGAGAACTCGAGCCGTTCGGCCATGAAGGCGGCCATTGTCGCGGCCCGGCTCCCCTCACCCCAAGCGTTTCCCAAGACGTCACCTTTACTGTCCGATTCGTGCCGGAACCCATCTGGCCCGATGACGTCCGCTCCACGATCGGTCGCCGGGTCGAACTGCTCGCCGACGACACCCGTCGCATCCTGGCCGCAGCCAGCGTCCTCGGCCGCCGCTTCGACCTTTTGACCCTCGCCGCGACCACCCGGCTCGACTCGGAGATCGTCGCCGGCGCCCTGGCCGAGGCCGTGGCCGCGGAGGTGATTACGCCGGAGGGCGACGACCGGTTCGCGTTCGCCCACGCGCTGGTAGAGGACACGCTGTACGACAGCCTGACGGGCGCCCGCCGGAGCCGGATCCACGGCGCAGCCGCGGCGGCCCTCGAGCAACTCCACCCCGACGACCCGCCGCTCGCCGCGATTGCCTACCACCGGTGCGCGGCCCTCCCCGCCGGCGACCGCGACCTCGCTGTCGACTACGCGCAGCGGGCCGGGGCCGACGCCGCGGCCCGGGGCGCCCATGAGCAGGCGGTGCAGCACTACGAACGCGCCCTCGACGCGGCCCGCTGCGCCGATCGCGGCGGGTGCACGCTCGACGCCGCCTCCGAGATCGCGCTGTTGTGCGATCTCGCGAGCGCGTGTGAGCACGCGGGTCAGCAATCGCGCGCGGAG
>JBEVDP010000211.1:0-8614 GCA_040513235.1 Acidimicrobiia bacterium
GGGCGTCGACTACCTGTGCCTCGAAGCACTCGCCGAGTTGACGCTTGCGATCTTGCAGAAGGACCGCCAGCGCGACGAAAGGCGCGGGTACACGCGCGATTTGCCCGCGTACTTGACGCGCGCGTTGCCGTACGTCGCTGACGGGCGCACCAAGGTCGTCACCAACGCCGGCGGTATCAATCCCGCCGGTGCCGCGCGGGCGGCCGTCGAGACCGCCAAGGAACTCGGGATCAGCGGCATCACGATCGCGACCGTGCTCGGCGACGATCTGCTCGGCCGCCTCGACGACGTGCGAGGAGCTGGAAACGACCTCGCGCATCTCGACACGGCAACGCCGTTCGCCTTGATGCCCGAGCCTCCACTGCTGGCGTCCGCGTACCTCGGGGCGCGGCCGATCGCCGATGCGCTCGAGCAAGGCGCCGACATCGTCATCACCGGCCGCGCGGCCGACGCGTCGCTGTTCCTCGGTCCGCTCGCGTACCGGCACAGTTGGGCGTGGGACGACTGGGACCGGCTCGCGGCCGGCATCCTCGTCGGTCACCTGCTGGAGTGCTCGGGCCAGAGCCTCGGCGGCAACTACTCCGGCGATTGGTGGGACCTCCCGCACCCGTGGGACCTCCCCTATCCGATCGCCGACGTCGACGCCGACGGCACCGCGACGATCCGCAAACCGTCGGGCGCGGGCGGGCGCGTCTCGACTGACACACTGCGCCACCAGTTGCTGTACGAGGTGCACGACCCCGCCCGGTACCTGGCGCCTGATGTCGTGGCCGACTTCGCGTCGGCGCACTTCGAGGATCTGCCCGACGATCGGGTGCGCATCAGCGGTGTGCGCGGTACCCCTGCCACCGATACCTACAAGCTGTTACTCGCGCACCACGCGGGCTGGGCCGGGGAAGCGCGCGTCGCGTTCTCATGGCCCGACGCGTACGAGAAGGCCAAGGCGACCGCGGCGATCTTCGCCAAGCGCGTCGAGATGGCCGAGTTGCCGGTCGCGGAGTGGCGCGTCGAGTACTGGGGCGTGGATGCGCTCGGTGGTCCGACAGTTCCGGCACCTGTCGAAGGTTGCGAACCGCCCGAGTGCGTGCTGCGCATCGCGTGGCGGTGCGACGACCAACGCACCGCGGGCCTGGTCGGCCGCGAGCTCGTGCCGCTCACGCTGTCGGCGCCGCCCGCGGGGCTCACGGGCGCGGGCCGCGGCGGCGGCGCCGCGACCGAACTGCTCGCGATCTGGCCGACACTCGTGCGCAAGGCTGACGTCGACAGTCACGTCTCGATCGTCCTGGAAGATGTCTAATGGCCCGTCTGGCGTTGCGTGAACTGTGCGGCTACCGCGCCGGCGACAAGGGCGACATCGCCAACGTCGCGATTTTCGCGGACGACGACGAGACGTACGCCGTGATCGTGCGCGAAGTAACCGCGGCGCGAGTAAAGGAACACTTCGGCACCATCGTGCAAGGCCGAGTCGATCGCTACGAGGCCGCGAACGTGCGGGCGCTCAACTTCGTGATGCACGGCGCGCTCGGCGGTGGCGGCCCGAGATCGCTACGCGCCGACAACCTCGGAAAGACCCTCGGCGGTGCGCTCGTGCGCCTGGAGATCGACGTCCCCGACGCGCTCGCGTCGCGACGACGCCCGCGCCCCGACGTCGCCTGGGCCGACGAGATTCTCGACCGTCTCTAGGCGCTTGCCACCAACGCGGGATCGAGGTCGACGGGTACGGGTGTTCCGTCGACGAGGCTGACGATCTTCGACGGAACCGCGAGATCTGGCTCCGCGAATCGCGCGCGCTGTGCATCGAGGTCGTCGGCCACGAGCAGGCGCGCCACCTCGTCGACCGGGGCGAGTTCGGCTTCGGTCGGCTCCCAGCCCGGTCCGCCGCCGAACGCACCCCACAGGTCCCATGGCAACAGCTCGACCTTGTTCAGCGCGGCGAGATCGAGCTTGACGTTGCCGCTGATGAACCACAGGCCGCGCATGTCCCAGATCCCGAAACGCGCGGCGTCCTCGTCGCCCGCGCGGCAACGCAGCCACGCCTCGCCCGCCGTGAGGAACTCGCCGGGCGGCTGATCGGCCGGGTCGAAGGGCAGCTCGAGGGTCTTCGCCGCCAGCGAGCCGACCTGCGCGTCGGTGCGGACCCACCGTGTGCCGTCCCACCACTCGGTGATCCAGTGGTCGACCCAGCCCGGCTCGAAATATCGCGCGAATCCGACCCGCGCTCGGGCCGGGATGCCGGCATGGCGCAGCAGCGAGACGTGCAGCGTCGCGAAGTGGCGGCAGACGCCGACCATGTGGTCGGCCTGCGGACGTGCATCGATCAGGGGCGCCGGATCGATCGCGAGCACGCGCTCGACGACCTCACGGGTCGAGCGCAACTGTTGGTCGGCCAGTCGCTCGGGCCCGAAGTGCAATCCGAGGTACGGCGCCCAGTCCCGATGGACGAGCACGCCGCGTATCACTTCGCCCGCCGCACGCGGATCGCTCGGGAGGTCGGAGAGTTGGGCGGCGCAGCTCTCGAACGGCAGCGCCGTCATCGGCGCCGGTCGGGCGAAGAAGTCCAGCGCGTCCACGGCCCGAGTCTGGTACCCACGCCCGGCGGGGGCTACCGCTTTGCTCGGATCTCCGGCTCCGGGTCCGGAGTCGGACGACTGGTCGAGATCCGTCCGGCCGGGACGCCGGCGGAGGCGTACGCTCCCCCTCCGCATGCGCCTCTCACGGACCGTTCTCCCGACGCGATACGACCTCACGATCGCTCCTGACCTGGCCGCGGGCCGCTTCGAAGGCTCGGTCCACATCGCGGTCGAGGTCACCGAGCCCACCGACACCATCGTGCTGCACGCCCACGAACTCGAGGTCGAGCTCGAGGCCCTGGAGCAGTTCGGCGCGGCGCTCGACGCCACGCTGGTCGCCGATCCGGACGCCGAACGGCTGACGGTCAGCGCCGCCGATCTCGCGCCGGGCCCGGCCACGCTCACCCTGCGGTTCTCGGCCGCGCTGTCCGCGGGGCTCGTCGGCTTCTACCGCAGCACCTACCTCGACGACGACGGCACCGAGCACACCCTCGCCGCGACCCAGTTCGAAGCCCCGCACGCCCGCCGGGCCTTCCCCTGCTTCGACGAGCCCGAATTCAAGGCCGTCTTCGCGGTAACCCTCGTCGTCACCGACGGGCTCGTGGCGCTCTCCAACGCACCCGAGGTCGAACGGGTCCGGCTCGACGGCGGACGGGTGCGCATCCGGTTCGGCGACACGATCGCGATGTCGACGTATCTCGTCGCGTTCATCGTGGGCGAGCTCGAGGTGTCGCAGCCCATCGACGTCGACGGCATCCCGCTACGTATCGCGCACGTCCCGGGCCGCGGCCACCTCGGCGCGTTCGCGCTCGACGCGGGTGCGTTCGCGTTGCGATTCTTCACCGACTACTACGGCATCCCCTACCCCGGCACAAAGCTCGATCTCGTCGCGCTCCCCGACTTCGCGTTCGGAGCGATGGAGAACCTCGGGTGCGTCACGTTCCGCGAGTCGTTGTTGCTCGTCGACCGTGACACGGTCACCCAGGCCGAAGCCGCTCAGGCCGCGCTCACGATCACACACGAGATCGCACACATGTGGTTCGGCGACCTCGTGACGATGAAATGGTGGAACGGCATCTGGTTGAACGAAGCCTTTGCGACTTTCATGGAGCACGCGGGCGTCGACGCGTACCGCGCAGACTGGAAGACATGGGACGACTTTTCCATCGGCCGCGCGATGGCGATGGACATCGACGCACTGTCGCACACGCGCGCGGTGGAGTACGAGGTGCGCACGCCCGAGGACGCCGACGGAATGTTCGACATCCTCACCTACCAGAAAGGCGGGTCGGTGGTCCGCATGCTCGAGCAGTGGCTCGGATCCGACGCGTTCCGCGCCGGTGTGCGTCACTATCTCGACCGTTACGCACTCGCAAATACCGAGACCACCGATCTGTGGGACGCGCTCGAGGCCGCCACCGACCAACCGGCGCGCCGGATCATGGACTCGTGGATCTTCCAACCCGGGCTGCCCGAAATCGTCGTCGAACCGGTCGACGGCGGCGTGCGCCTGCGCCAGCACCGCTTCACCTACGAAGGTGAAGCCGATGGGCAGTGGTCGATCCCGATGCTCGTGCGCGTGCACCCGGGCCGCGAGACCGAAGCCGTGCTCCTCGATGACGAAACGACGATCGCGCTGCCGCCGAACGGCATTGCCGTCGCGAACGCCGGCGGCGAAGGCTTTTACCGCGTCGCCTATCCCCCGGCATGGATCCCGGAACTCGTTGCGGCGGGCGCGGATTCGCCGCGCGAGCGATTCGCGCTCGTCGACGGCGCGTGGGCCGGCGTCATCGCCGGGCGGGCGCAAGCCGCCGACTTCGTCGACCTCGCGCGCCGCTTGGAGTCCGAGACCGACATCGTCGTCTGGCGAGCACTGGCCACGCGCCTGCGCGACCTCGTGCGTCTCCTCGACGGCGACGCGGCCGACGCGTTCCGCGAGATCGTCCGCACGACCGCGCGCCCGGCGTTCGACCGGCTGGGCTGGGAACCCGCGCCGGCGGAAGGCCCGCGCGACCGGCAGCTCCGGGGCGTGCTCATCGATCTCCTGGGCACGGTCGGACGCGACCCCGACATCGTCGCCCGCGCGCAAGCGTTCGGTGACGGCGCCTACACCGAACCCGACATCGTCGCCGCGTGCATCACCGTCAGCGCCGCTCATGGCGATCAGGCGCGGTTCGACGAGTACCGCAACCGCTTCGAAACCGCCGACACGCCGCAGGAACAACTCCGCTACCTGTACGCGCTGCCGGTGTTTCCGGACCGCGAGCTCGCCCTGCTCGCGGCCGAATACGCGGTGTCCACGGTCCGCCCGCAGAACTCGCCCTTCGTCGTGCAACGCGCGCTGAAGCACCCCGAGCACGGCCCGCAGGTTTGGGACTACGTCCGCGAGCACTGGGCGACAATCGAGGCGCGCTTCCCGCCGACGCTCTTGCCCCGCATGTACGAAGGCGTCACCTGGCTCGTCGACGACGCGTCGGTCGAGAGCGTCCCGCGGTTCGTCGCCGATCACCCGATCAGTCAAGGCGAGCGCGTCGTCGCCCAACACCTCGAACGGCAACACCTGCACCGCGCGTTGTACGAGCGCGAACGCGAGCGGTTCGCGACGAGCATGGTGCACTAAATCGCCCGACCGCCACCGCGTGCGGTGCTAGACCGACGCGTCGTGCCCGTCGATCCCAACGCGCGCCGGCGCGCCGCCTGGCAATTGCTCGGCCGCCTCGTGCGGCGTCACTCCCTCATCTTGCGGAAGGCAATCCTCGCGGGCATCGGGTGGCAGGCCGCAGGCATCGCAGTGCCGATCGTGCTCGGCTGGGCCATCGATCACGGCATCGAGGACGACAACCGGGCCGCGATCTGGATCGCCGGCGGCGCGATCCTCGTCCTCGGCGGGTTCGAGGCCGCGTGCGGTGGCTACCGGCACAACAACGCGTGCCGCGCGCACATGGGCGGCTCGGTCGGTACCCGCGAGGAGCTCGTCGCGGCCGCGCTCGACCTGGATGCCGACGGTCGCGATACCTATCCGCCGGGCGAGATCGTCACCCGAGCTGACAGCGACGCCGATCAGATCGGGGTCCAACTCGACGTGATCGGACACACGGTCGCGTTCGCGGTGTCGGTCCCCGTCGTGCTCGTGTGCTTGTTCGTGATCGATCCGGTGCTCGCGGGCGCGGTGCTCGTCACCACCGTGGTCACCGGGCTCGTCGTGGGTCGCTACTCCGCGGTGTGGGAGCGGCGTAGCGAAGCCGCGCAAGATGCGGCCGGGCACACGACCGACGCGGCGCAGGAGACCGTCGAAGGCTTCAAGGTCGTGCGCGGCATCGGCGCCGAGGCCGGCATGGTCGCACGCTTCGAGCAGCGCTCGACGGAGTTGCGGGCGCGCGCGACCGCGGTCGGCCGCCTGTGGATGGTGTTCGAGCCCGTCTTGCAGGCGTTGTCGGTCGCGTCCGTTGCGGTCGTGCTGTGGCTTGGTGGCGAACGCGTGATCGACGGCACGCTCGAGATCGGGCAGGTCGTCACCGCGATCGGATTCGCCGTCTTCTTGACCGAGCCGATCCGCACCCTCGGCGAACGGGTCTTGACGTTGCAGCAGACGCTGGCGAGCGCATTGCGGGTCGTCGACGTGCTGCACATGGTGCCGCCGCCGTCGCCCGTTCCCGACGCTGAGCCGACCGGGGCCGAAGGCAGCGGGCGGCGGGGCCCGAGCGGCCCCCGGAGCGGAAAGGAAGACACGCCACCGCCCGGCGCGCACGGTGTCGGGCTCGAGGGCCGGGGCCTCGTGGTCGTCCCCGCGGGCAGCAGGCGCGTGCTCGATGGCGCGGACGTCGCGTTCGAACCCGGCACGTTGGTGGTGCTCACCGGCGGTGTGGGTGCCGGCAAGACCACGCTGCTCGCGGTCCTCGCCGGACTGCGGACACCAGTGAGCGGCGAGGTGCTGCTCGGCGGCGTCCCCCTCGACCGTTGGAGCCCGTCGGCGTTACGGCGCAACGTGGTGCTCGTCGGGCCGACGCCGTTCGTGTTCCGCGGCACCGTGGCCGACAACCTGCGATTCGGACGTCCCGACGCGCGTCCCGACGAGCTCGAACACGCGGCCCGCGTCGCCGACGCGCACGAGTTCGTCGAGACGCTGCCCGAGGGCTACGACAGCCTGATCGGCGAGCGCGGCGTCACGCTGTCGGGCGGCCAACGCCAGCGGCTTGCGCTGGCGCGCGCGGTGCTGGCCCGTCCACCCGTGTTGCTGCTCGATGGGGCGACGAGCGCGCTCGACCCGGCTCGCGAGCTGAGCGTGCTGCGCGCGTTGCGGCAGGAATGGCGCGACGGGCTCGTCGTCGTGGTGTCGGCGAACCCGGGCGTCGTCGATCTCGCCGACGAGGTCTTCGATGTCGGAGACGGGCGCGTGCAGGTGAGACTGTGACCGCGACCCGTACGATCATCGGCGAAGAGCTCCGACGGGAGCACCGCCGCGTCGCGTTCGTGCTCGTCTTCGTCGTCCTCGCCGGTGCCGCGACCGTGGCCGGACCGTTGCTCGTGCGCGCCGCGATCGACAACGGCATCGACGCCGGCGACAGTGCGGCCCTGCGGACCACCGCGATCGCGTACCTCGTGGTGTCGATCGGTGGCGGCATCGCCGGCGGGATGCGCACCGCGACCATGGCCGTCGCAGCCGAGCGCATCCTGCACCGGCTCCGGCTCCGCGCCCTCGCGGGCGTGTTGCGCATGGACCTGGGAGCCTACGAACGCGCACCCCGCGGCGATGTGGTCGCGCGCGTCACGTCCGACACCGAAGCGCTCTCCAAAGCCGCCATGCAAGTGCTGCCGAACGCAGCCAAGTACACGCTCGATCTCGTTGCCGCGATCCTCGCGGTGTTCCTCCTGTCGCCGGTCATCGGCGCCCTCAGTCTGATCGTCGTCCCGCCGTTCGCGGTCGCAGGGCATTGGTTCCGGCGCACGAGCGTGGTCGTCTACCCCGAGTACCGTCGCCGCGTCGGCGAGATGGTCGGCACCGTCGTCGAGACCACCGAAGGCGCGGAGACGGTGCGCACGTACGGCCGCGAGGCGCACCAACTCGCGGCGCTCGCACGCGCCGACGAACGCGTCGTCGACGGCTACCTCGACGGCATGCGCATGCGTGTCCGCTTCTTCGCGTCGCTCACATTCGTGCAGGCGGCGGCCACGGCAATCGTGCTCATCGCGTCGTCGCTGCTCGCGCTCAACGGCACGTTGAGCGTCGGCACCGTCGCCGCGGGCGTGCTTGCCGCGGTGCAGGTGTTCGTGCCCTTCGGCGAGATGACCGAGCTTCTCGACGAGCTTCTCGCGTCGAAAGCCGCGCTCGACCGCGTCGCCGAAGTCGCGAGCACACCGGCTGAAGCGGAACGCGGCGCGGCGCTGCCCGAGCGTGGTGCACTCGAGCTGGAGCACGCCGGCTTCGCGTATGTCGAGGGCCGGCCGGTCCTCCACGACGTGTCGCTGCGCGTCGAACCGGGCGAATGGCTGGCACTTGTCGGTGCGACCGGTGCGGGGAAGTCGACCATCGCCCGCCTCGCAGTCGGGCTCGCGCATCCAAGTGCGGGAAGGGTGCGCGTCGCGGATGTCGATCTCCGGGCGGCCGCTCCCGCCGACCGGCGCCGCCGTCTGCTCTTGCTCCCGCAGGAAGGCTTCCTCATCTCGGGGAGCCTGGGCGACAACGCCCGGATCGCCGATCCCGAGTGCTCCGACGCGCGCGTACACGAAGCGGTCGACGCGCTGGGCCTCCACGACTGGCTCGCCCGTCTCCCACGCGGCCTCGAGACACCCGTTGGCAGTGCCGGCGTGCGGCTGTCGCAGGGTGAGCGCCAGCTCGTCTCGCTCGTACGCGTCGTGCTGGCCGACCCCGCGGTCGTCGTGCTCGACGAGGCCACGAGCGTGCTCGACGCCAAGAGCGAGGCGCGTGTCGCCGCCGCGCTCGAACGCGCGCTGACCGGCCGGACCGTGCTGGTCGTCGCCCACCGCCTCGTGACTGCGCAACGGTGCGACCGCATGGCTGTCGTCGAGGACGGCCGCATCGTCGC
>JBEVDP010000212.1:0-4712 GCA_040513235.1 Acidimicrobiia bacterium
CCTTGAGGTGTACGCGGATGACCGCATCCCACTCGTCTTCGGCTGCGGTGAACAACATCCGATCGCGCAGGAAGCCGGCATTGTTGACGAGCACGTCGAGCCCGCCGAACGTGTCGAGCGCGCGCTGCACGAGCGCCTGCGCGCCGTCCCAGGCGGCAATGTCGTCGCCGTTGGCGACCGCTTCGCCGCCTGCGGCCCGGATCTCGTCGACGACGGCCTGTGCGGGTCCGGTGTCGTGCCCGCCGCCTTCTCTGCTGACGCCGAGGTCGTTCACCACGACCCGCGCCCCTTCACTTGCGAACGCAAGCGCGTGCTCCCGCCCGATCCCGCGGCCCGCACCCGTGATGACGACGATCCGACCCTCGCAGAGCATCAGGGCAAGATAGCGCTGCAGCATCCGCAACTACACCGACGGATGACGCACCGGCGGCCGCGACGTCGTGGTGCGAGCAGTTGGATCCACGACCTGAGCATCAAAGCCGGTGACCACAACGCTGCGACCGGGTCGCGCCTAGATTGCGCGCGTGGAATACGGCGTCACGATGTTCGCCACCGATCAGACGATGGACACCGCCGAATTTGCACGCGCGGTCGAAGCGCGCGGGTTGCACTCGATATATCTGCCCGAGCACACCCACATTCCGACGAGCCGCAAAACGCCGCCGCCCACCGGGAACGCCGTCCTGGCCGAGGAGTACAAGCGCACCCTCGATCCCTTCGTCACCCTCGCGACCGCGGCCGCGGTCACGCAACGGGTCCTGCTCGGGACCGGCGTCTGTCTCGTCGCCCAGCGCGAGCCGATCGTCACGGCCAAGGCCATCGCGACGCTCGACCGGGCGAGCAACGGCCGCTTCGTGTTCGGCATCGGCTTCGGTTGGAACGCCGACGAAGCCGCGCACCACGGCGTCGACATGCAAACACGCCGCGCGCGCACCCGCGAGCACGTGCTCGCGATGCAGGCGCTCTGGCGCGACGACGAAGCCGAATTCCACGGCGATTACGTCGACTTCTCGCCCTCGTGGTCGTGGCCGAAGCCGGGGCGCCGCGAGGGTCCGCCGGTCCTGATCGGCGGCGCGGCCGGACCGAAGCTGTTCGCGCACGTGGCCGAGTACGCCGACGGCTGGATCCCGATCGGCGGGGCCGGGGTGCGCGACGCGCTCACCAAGCTGCGCGCCGCGTGCGACGAACGCGGGCGCGACTTCGAGTCGCTACGCATCGTGCCGTTCGGCACCCTTCCGAGCCCGGGCAAGATCGAGTACTACGCGTCGATCGGCATCCGCGAGATCGTGTTGCGCGTCCCCGGCGGCGACGCCGACAGTGTGCTACCGATCCTCGATCAGTACGCGGATCTGGTCGGCACGTGACCGCCCCCGCGCTCGTCGGTATCGACGCGACCGGCACACGCGAAGCGTGGGGCGAGGCGGGTTTCACCGTCGATGCCGATGGCGGCGTGCGTATCGGCCACGTCCGCATGCAGACGGGGGCGGAGGGTCGCGGCATCACCGCGTGGACATTCGCTGCGGCCACGAACGTCGACGACATCGACGGTCTCACGACGCGCATCGAACCGGATGCCGCGGTCGAACCGACGGATCATCCGAACGGTTCGACGCTCATCGACCACATCGTGGTTGTCTCGCCCGATGGCGCGCGCACGACGCGCGCCCTTGGCGCGCTCGGCCTCGAGCCGAAGCGACAGCGGGAGACGAACCAGTACGGCGACGCCCCGTTCCGCCAGACGTTCTTCCGCGCCGGCGAAGTGATCATCGAACTCGTCAGCCCCGCCGAGCCCGGCGACCAGGACGGTCCGGCCCGGTTCTTCGGCATCGCCTGCACCGTGCGCGACCTCGACGCGTGCGCGGCGCTTCTCGGTGACGCGCTCGGGAGCATCAAGGACGCCGTGCAACCCGGCCGCCGGATCGCGACGCTGCGGCACAAGGATCTCGGCCTGCGGGTCCCTGTCGCCTTCATGAGCGACGAGCCCGCCTGACGACGCAACCTGAATCGATTACCGTTCGGCAATTCAGCCGCACGGGTTCGGCGGGGATGGTCAGACCTGGGCGTAGATCTGGCCGTACCGGACGCGCAGCGCCGGGTGCTCGCTCAGACGCCGCACCCAACCGGCCCGCGCCCCGCGCCAGATGTCCGGATCGAGCGCGAAGTGGGTCGTGACGAAGGGTGCGACGGCGTCGCCGTTGATCCCGAGCTTCAGGATTGCGGCGGTGATGCGGGCGTACTCCTCGAGACTCACGCCTGCGATCGGGGCCCACAATGGGCCGTCGGCGACTCCGGTCATGGTGTCAGGATGCCAGAGTCCCCGGAGATGGCCATGAGTAGCCGTTACTCATTGCGGAGGAGAGACAGGTACGCATGACCTTGGAGCGCATACCGGAGGACTGGGAACGGGCGCTGGCCGTGGTGGCGCACCCCGACGACCTGGAGTACGGCGCCGCGAGTGCGGTGGCCCGCTGGACCGAACAGGGCAAGACGATCGCGTACGTACTGGTAACGCGGGGTGAGGCCGGGATCGAGACGATTGAACCCGCGGAGTGCGCTCGGCTCCGGGAGGCGGAGGAACGCGCGAGCGCGGCCATCGTCGGCGTGACCAGCGTCGAGTTCCTCGACCATCCGGACGGCCTCGTCGAGTACGGCCTCCCGCTGAGGCGCGACATCGCGGCCGCGGTGCGCCGGCACCAGCCCGACGTCGTGATCACCGTCAACCACCATCCGTCGTGGGACAGCGAAGGGCGCTACCTGAACATGGCCGATCACCGTCATACCGGCCAGGCGGTCCTCGACGGCGTGCGCGACGCCGGCAACCGCTGGGTGTTCACCGAAGCGGGCGAACCATGGGGCGGCGTCAAGATGGTCTTGGTGAGCGGCTCGCCGCACGCGCGCCACGCGGTCGACGTCAGCGCGACGCTCGAACGCGGCATCGACTCGCTGCGCGCGCACCATGCGTACCTGGCGTACGTCGGCACCGATCCCGACTCGTTCCTGCGCGAAGCCGCAGAAGGGATGGGAAAGCAGATGGACGTCGCGTACGCAACGACGTTCGAAGTGTTCCCCTTCTGATGACCGCGCTCGACGTCATCCAGCTGATGGTCGGCCGCGACAAGGTCTAGCCGCCGGTCGCGGAGAAGTGTTGGTAGTCCTTGATCGAGTTGAAGTTGCCGCCCCAGCCCCACCCGATCGCCGCGAACGCGGACACGACGACATCGCCTGGCTTGATCATGCCGGGGTCGGTGCGGTTGCGGTCGGTGAACGGCGCCGCGTTCGGATCGAGCACGTGGCCGTCGCGATACACGTACGGGTTCTGCATCGGGTTGATGTCGATGGCGCGCCCGTAGGAGTGCTGCGACCAGCCGCCGCCGCCCGTGACCGGACGGCAGTTGAACGCGGAAGTGTTGTTCGCCATCGTCGATCGGTCGTCGTCGGCACCGTAGACGTCGACGAGCTCCATACGTTCGATTGGGAACCGCGCGTCGAACAGTGTGCGGAAGATGCCGACGGTCCGGTCGGCGGAGTCCTGGTGCACGACGAGTTCGCCGGTGTGTTCGCCGCCGTCGAAGCCGACGAAGGGGAGCGTCAACAGCCGGAGGTTCTCGGGGTCGACTGGACACCCTGATCGCCACGACGCGGGAAGTCGCGCCGCGTCGACCGGTGCGACGATGCCCGCGTACCCCGCGATGGGCTGATAGGGCGCGGGCGCGGGCGGCGGCGCCGGTGCTGCGGTCGGCGGGGGTGGCGGCGCCGATGCGCTCGTGCGTGGCGGGCTCGTCGGAGCCGCAGCCGGCGGCACGGTCGTAGGCGCGACGGCGGTCGGCATCGTCGTAGTGGTCGTCGTCGTGGTCGAGCGGGGCCGCGTGCTGGTGGTCTTCGCCGCAGGCCGGGTGGTCGTGGCTGCGGCATCGGTCTCGTCGTCGTCGCCGCCGCAGCCGGCGAGGATCAGCGCGAGCGTCACGAGCGCGACCAGAATCATCCGATGCCCGACGTGCGCTTGGTGACGTGTGCGGTGCTGCCGGCCCCCGACCGCGATACGCACCGTCTCGCGGATGCGCTGCAGCGTGCAGGAGTGACCGTCGAGATCGCAGACTGGCGCGACACGACGGTCGACTGGGCGACGGCGCGCGTCACCATGCTCCGCTCGCCGTGGGACTACGTGCAGCATCTCGCCGATTTTCTCGGGTGGACCGACCACGTGGCCACGGTATCGGCGTTGTGGAACCCGGCCGGGCTCGTGCGCTGGAACACGCACAAGGCCTATCTCCTGGAACTCGGCGCGCTCGGCGCGCCCGTCGTGCCCATGGTGATGCTGACCCAAGGAGGCGCCGCCGCCGTCGACGGCATCGCCGACGCGCAGGGATGGAACGCGTTCGTCGTGAAGCCGGCCGTCGGTGTCGGCGCGATCGGCGCCGGTCGGTTCGACGTCGGGGACCCGGCCGCGCAAATACATCTCGACGCGCTGCTCGCCGGCGGCGACGTGATCGTGTCCCAGTACGCAGAAGCGATCGAGACCGACGGCGAGATCTCGATCATGCTGTTCGACGGCGATCCGACCCACGCAGTCCGCAAACGCCCGGCCGCGGGCGACTACCGCATCCACGAGCGGTACGGAGGTGATCTCGAGGCAACGCCCGTGTCGCCCTCACTCGTCGAACTGGCGCAGCGCGTCTGGGGCGGATTGCCCGAGCCCGCGCTGTACGCGCGTC
>JBEVDP010000213.1:0-3323 GCA_040513235.1 Acidimicrobiia bacterium
CTGCGATCGTACGCAGACATGATCAGACCCCGGCCGTAGCCGGGGCCGGATCACTCGCGGGTGTGGGAAGCTACCACCCGGATGACAAGCACCCGCGAAACCCCCGCTCGCGCCCATGCGTCACTCAGCCGTACTCCGTACGGCTGAGTGACGCATCGGCGCGAGCTGGGGTTTTGCGGGTGGGTCGCGGCACAGCTCCCCGCACCTGCGAGTGATCAGGCTCCCGCCGGGTTCTGATCATGGCTGCGTACGATCGCAGTGTGCGCACGATTCCCGCCTTGTTCCGCGCCGCAGTCGACGCGGTCCCCGACAAGGTGTGGCTGTGCACCGACGCGCGCGAGTACACGTATGCGCAGGCACTCGAAGAGGTCGGACGGGCCGCGGGCGCGCTCCGCGCCGAGGGCGTGAGCCCCCGCGATCGCGTCCTGGTCGTCGCCCGCAACACGGCGGAGTACGTGTTCGTGTGGTTCGCGCTGATGGAGGTAGGTGCGATCCAGGTCCCCGTCAACCCCGCGAGCGCACCGGCGGAGGTCGACGGATTTCGCCGTCAGGTCGAGCCCCGCTTCATCGTCGACGATCGCAATGTCACCGCGCTGTTCACCGGGCCTGTCGAGGCACGCGGCCCGGCCGCGATCGACGAAACCGACGTCGCGGTGATGATCCCGACCTCCGGCACGACCGGTCGGTCCAAACTCGTGATGCAGACCCATCTCGCGTACGTCATGGCGGGCGAGGGTTTCCCGTATTGGATGCAGCTCACCGCCGACGACCGGCTGATGACCTCGCTCCCGCTCTTCCATATCAACGCGCCCGCGTACTCCACGCTCGGCTCACTCGTCGCGCGCGCGAGCCTCGTGCTGCTCCCGGGATTCTCGGCGAGCACGTTCATCGATTCGGCGCGCCGATTCGGCGCGACCGAGTTCAATGCGATCGGCGCGATGCTCGAGATCCTCATGCGGCAGCCCTCGCGCGCCGACGACGCCGACAACCCGATCCGCCTTTGCTACACCGGGCCGTCACCGGAACGGGCGCGCCAGGAAGCGATCGAAGCGCGCTTTGGGTTCGAGATCGTGTGCGGCTACGCGCTGTCGGAAACGCCGTACGGCCTCATCTGGGCGCGCGGGACGCGCCCGTTCGGCACGCTGGGTTCCGTGCGTCAGCATCCTGAGCTCGGTCATGTCAACGACGCGCGCGTCCGGCCCGATGGTGAACTCGAGCTGCGCAACCCCGCGATCATGCGCGGCTACTACGAGATGACGGCGGAGACCGACGCCGTGCTCATCGACGGTTGGCTGCGCACCGGCGATCTCGTCGTCGACAACGGCGACGGCACGTACACGTTCGTCGGGCGCGCGAAGGAAGTGATTCGCAGGAGGGGCGAGAACCTTTCGCCGTCCGAGGTCGAGGCCGTGCTCGAACGGCATCCCGCTGTCGCAGAAGCGGCTGTCGTCGGCGTTCCGTCGGAGCTCTCAGAAGAGGATGTGAAGGCGTTCGTCGTTTCCGCGCCCGGCCGCCCGCGGCTCGATATCGCCGCACTCCACGCGTTCGCGCGGGAGCATCTCGCGCGGTTCAAGGTGCCGCGCTACTACGAGATCGTCGAGGAACTGCCGCACACACCCACGGGTCGCCTCGCGAAGCACCGACTCGCGCTCGATCGCACACCGGAGGAAACCGACATGGACAAGACGAGCCGGGAAGGCGTCACGGGCGACTACCTGCAGACGTGGATCGGATCGGCGACACCCGATTCCATCACCGTGGGCGGCCTCGACGTGGCGACCGAGGTGATGGGGCACCTCAGCCTCACTGAGCTCGCGTACCTCCTCGTGACGAAGCGGCTGCCGACGCCCGACGAGCGGGTCGTGCTCGACGCAGTGCTCGTCTCGCTCGCCGACCACGGCCTCACGCCGAGCGCGCTTGCCGCCCGGCTCACGTACACCGGCGCGCCGGAGTCGATCCAGGGCGCGGTCGCGGCCGGCCTGCTCGGTGCGGGGAGTGTGTTCCTCGGCCCGACTGGTGACACCGCGCAGTTCCTCGCCGACGCGCTGGCGCCCGGTCTTCCGAGCACCGACGACGAGTTCGCCGCGGTGGCAACTACCGCGGTCGAGGCCCGTCTCGCCGCAGGCCAACGCGTTCCCGGGCTCGGGCACCCGCTGCACAAGGCCGGCGACCCGCGGACGGCGCGCCTCTACGAGCTCGCGACAGAGCGCGGCACGCTCGGGCCGCATTTGCGGCTCCTGCAGTTCGTGGCCGATGTGCACGCGACCAAGACCGGCAAGCAACTGCCGGTGAACGGCGCCGGTGCCGGTGGCGCGGCTCTGGCCGACATGGGCATTCCGCCGGCCAGCGCCCGCGGTTTCGTGCTCATCGCCCGTACCGCCGGGCTCGTTGCCCACTTGGTGGAAGAGTCGCAACGTCCGATCGGGATGCCGCTGTACCTCGAGGTCGAGCGCCGAGCGTCCGATCCCTGACCTGCTTCGTCGCGGCCCCAGCCTGGTTTGGGGGCCGGCCCCGATGGTCCGCCGCCCGCCGAGACCCGACGATGGCGGCATGGATCGAACGTCCTTGCCCCTTGTCGCCACCGCCGCCCTCTTCACGTCGGTCGTGCTGATGATCGTGGCCGAGATGGTGATCGACTGGCTGCGCCATCGCCGCGTCGACGTGCGCGACTCGGTGAACTCGATGACGATCGGGCTCGGGTACCTCGGAGTCAAGGTCATTGCAGGCAAGGCGCTCGCGTTTGCCTCGTTCCTCTGGGTGTACGACCACTTCCGGTTGTTCACGCTCGATATCGGCAACCCGCTGCACTGGCTGCTCGCGTGGGCCATCGGCGACTTCGCGTACTACTGGGTCCACCGCGCCGAGCACCGCATCCGCGTGTTGTGGTGCACCCACCTCGTGCACCACAGCTCCACGGAGTTCTCGTTCACCACCGCCGTGCGCATGCCGTGGACCGAGGTTCTTTACAAACCACTCACCGGATTGTGGGCCCCGCTGCTCGGTGTGCACCCGGGCATGGCCGCCGTCATGGGCGCCATCGCGCTGGTGTCAGGCCAGCTGTATCACACGAAGCTGATCGGCAAGCTGCCCGGGCTCGACGCGTTCCTCGTCACGCCGTCGAACCACCGCGTGCACCACGCGAGCAACCGTCAGTACCTCGACCGCAACTTCGGCGGTACCACGGTGATCTGGGACCGGGTGTTCGGTACGTTCGCGCGGGAAGTGGAGACGCCGGTGTACGGCCTGACGCACGCGTTCGACGCGAGGACGCCGCTCGCAATCGTCGCCGGCGGCTACCCGCAACTCGCGCGTGACCTGCGGGC
>JBEVDP010000214.1:0-2743 GCA_040513235.1 Acidimicrobiia bacterium
CGAACACCTCGCGCAATTCGTCGTCGACGATGAGCCGGTCGTCGCAGTCCCACGGGCACAGCGCTTCGTCGAAGCGGTCCTCGTCGCCGTCTTCGTCGGCCAGATACGTGCCGTGCGACGAGTTCGTGAACGCGAGGACGTCGCCCCGCTGCGCATTGCGGACCAGCGTCTTCAAGCGCGTCATGATCCGGCGCTTCGTTGCATCGCCGTTCAGGACGACGGAAATGTCGCCGGCGGCGAAGTCGTAGTGGTCGCGCAGCGCGCGTGCCCAGTCCCGCGCGTCGTTGACGCACCCTTTTAGGTCCATGCCGCGGATCGGATAGTCGTTGATCCCGACGCACAGTGCCCGCTTGACCATCTCATACCTCCAGCTCGGCGGCCCGCGTGACATCGTCTTCGCCGAACACGACGAAGACGTCGTGTACCGGGTCCGCCGGCGGCGCGCCCAACCCCAACAACTCGACGCCATAGGTCCCCGCGGGAAGCGGTGGCACCTCGACCTGCTGCCACTCACCGTCGCTCGTCGCCGACGCGCGCGCCACTTCCGCGCCGTTGGTGCGATCGAAGATCACGGCATCGAGCGGCACATCGGGTTGGTCGGCCTTCACCCCGAGCGTGATCGGCTCGGCGACGTCGTACATGTCGTCGAGGTCGAGACTGAGCTGAGTCGGCAGCTCGCGGAACCGGACGGTCTCGTCGCGCAGCAGACCGTCGACCTGCACGAGCACCGCGTCGAAGTTCTGCAGCGACGCATGACGTTCCGACGCAAACATCTCGACGTTCCTGTCTCTCCACTCGATCGGGGTCGCCGACTGCATCGGCACCGTGCCGTCGCCGTCGGTGTCTTCGCCTTCGTACGTCCGCAATGCCTTCACCTTGCCGTCGCGCAACTCGACCGACTGCAACGTCGGCTGGCGGATCCCCACGATGGGGTGCACTCGGTAGGAGCCCGCCTGGAACTCGGCGTCGTCCTTGTGGGCCTCGACCTTGGCCGTGATCTCGGCATGGAAATCGGTGAACGCCTTGAAGCGTGACGCGTTGACACCCTTGATCGCGGGTGCGTCGGCGAGGCGCACCAAACCCGCCCCGGCGTCGACGCACGCGTACTCCGGCAGCAACTGGTGCACCGATGTGAACGAGCGCATGAGATCCGTGAGGTCGATGAGCGTGATCGGCCCGGCGCTCTTCTTCATGCCGTGATGGAGGTAGTTGACCGCGTTGATGGAGCCACGGAAGGGCGTCCCGAACGTGATGAGCGCGCGCGTGTCGCGCCAGCCGTCGAGGGCTTCGAGGTAGTAGCGCGAGATGAGGCCGCCCATCGAGTGGCCGAGCAGGATCAGCTTGGCGTCCTTGTTCCCCGAATGCTCGCGCCAGTCGGCCAGCCACTTCTTGCTGTCACGCGCGAGACGCGCGGCGTGCACGCGGTTGTCGCGCCGCCAGTCGTATGGGAACGGGAAGTAGTTCTTCCCTTTCTCCAGTTCGTACTGTGCCGCGAGCGACGTCTCGATCTTCGTGTAGCCGTCGATCTTCCACAGTCCCGGGACGAGATGCACGTCCGGCATGAGGCGGGGCGCGGTAACGCCGTCGCCGAGATCGTCGGCGTCGATCGGGTCGTCGTCGAGTTCGAGCTGTTTGATGTTCTTGCCGAGACTCAACAAGGCGCGCAACGCCGCGCCTCCGTTCACGGCCCACACGTCCTTCTTGTCGCGTGCGAGCACGCTGCCGAGGATCCCCGGCAACAGCACGACGACGTCACCCATCTTGCGCTTGGGCATGACACAGCCTCCCGGTCGATGACGCGCTAGATCGTGAACGGCTTGCGGCGATGGAATGCAGGGGCGTCGGGCCCCACGGTGAACCAGTTCGGGCTCTGCCACGGCGGCATGTGCTCGACGATGTCCTTCCAGAACTTCTTGTGCCCGCCCTTGAATCCCCCGTCGTTCCACACCTCGAGCAGCGTCTGCGTGAACAGACCGTTCTTGGCCCCGTCGGCCGATGTCTGGTTGTCCTGGCACCCTGACAGGAGCAGCACGTTCGCCCCGATGACGCACTTGTCGCCGGCGGTGGTGCGCGCTTGTACGTCGTCGTAGATCTTCTGGTTCGCCTCGTAGACCTCCTCCGCGACGGCCTTCGGCATCGTGCGCATCCCGTTCGGCGGCGGAACGGTCATCGCCCCTTCGAGCACCTCGGGTTTCAGCGCGTCGATCGTCGTGCGCACGGCGCTGCCGCTGTGGCAACTGTCGGAGAGCACGAGGATGCGCACGCCGGGTTGGAATTTCGACCACAGGTCGAACAGCTCGTCGTCGACGAGTTGGCGGTTGTAGAGCACCCACGTCTCGTCGAGCTTGTCGGGTTCGTCGCTGTTCTTGTCGGGAACCTGTGAACCGTGCCCGGAGTACGTGAGCACGAACAGGTCACCCGGGCCGACCTTCTTTGCCGCAGCCGCGATCGCGGCGGTCGCGGCCTCGGCCGTGACGTCCTTGGTCATCAGGGTCGTGGTGTCGAACCCACCGGCCTTGGCGATCGCCGTCATGTCGCGGGCGTCGTTCTCGCAACCCTGCAACGCGCCGTCCCAACCGCGGTAGTGGTCGGGATCGACCGAGTTCAAACCGAGGTGTACCGACA
Organism: Acidimicrobiia bacterium; assembly: GCA_040513235.1. Taxonomy (GTDB): domain Bacteria; phylum Actinomycetota; class Acidimicrobiia; order IMCC26256; family PALSA-610; genus JANNHK01. The sequence goes on from JBEVDP010000214.1 coordinate 2,626, forward strand.
CGCCCTTGCGCTTGCTCTCGCTCATGGCTCTCTCCTTGCCGTGGGATGCCGCACGCGCACCGCGAGCGCGGGATGTCCGAAGAACTGATACGCCAGCCGGGTGGCCGCGCCGTCGCCG
>JBEVDP010000215.1:0-9215 GCA_040513235.1 Acidimicrobiia bacterium
GGACGGGCGTTCTCCCCCACGATCATGCCTTCGTAGCACTCGACGCCGGGCCCGACGAGCATGGACCCGCGGTCCTGCAGGTTCATCAAGGAGTAGGTCGTCGTGAGGCCGCGGCGGTCGGCGACGAGCGAACCGGTCGGACGGGTACGCAGCTCACCGAACCACGGCGCGTACCCGTCGAACACGTGGTGCAGCAAGCCCGTACCGCGCGTCTCGGTGAGGAACTCGGTGCGGAACCCGATGAGCCCACGCGACGGCACGCGGTAGTCGAGACGCACCCAGCCCGTGCCGTGGTTGACCATCTGCTCCATGCGACCCTTGCGCAGCGCGAGGAGCTGCGACACGACGCCGACGTAGTCCTCTGGGATGTCCACGCTCAGGCGCTCGACCGGCTCGTGCAGCTTGCCGTCGATCTCGCGGGTGACCACTTGCGGCTTGCCGACGGTGAGCTCGAAGCCTTCGCGCCGCATCGTCTCGACGAGCACCGCGAGCTGCAACTCGCCGCGGCCCTGCACTTCCCACATGTCGGGCCGTTCGGTCGGCAGGATACGCAGTGACACGTTGCCGACGAGTTCTTGCCGTAAACGGTTCTCGACGAGGCGGGCGGTCAGCTTCTTGCCGTCTTGGCCCGAGAGCGGGGAGGTGTTGATACCGATCGTCATCGACAGGCTCGGCTCGTCGACGGTCAACGGCGGCAGCGGGCGCGGGTCGTCGGGGTCGGCGAGCGTCTCCCCAATCGTGATGTCTGGGATGCCGGCGATCGCGATGATGTCGCCCGGCCCGCATTCGTCGGCGTCGACGCGGTCCAGCGCGTCGAACATGTAGAGCGCGGTGAGCTTGGCCCGCTCGATCGTGCCGTCGATGCGGCACCAGGCGACCTGTTGGCCGCGCTTCACCACGCCGTTGCGCACACGGCACAACGCGAGCCGACCGACATACGGCGACGCGTCGAGGTTGGTGACCATCGCCTGGAACGGATGCCCGTCTTCGTAGGTCGGCGCGGGGATGTGCGAAACGATCAAGTCGCGCAGCGGCGTGAGGTCGGTGCCCTCGACACCCACTTCGAGCGACGCCCAACCGGCGCGCGCGTTCGCATAGACGATCGGGAACTCGATGTGCTCCTCGGTCGCGCCGAGGTCGATGAACAACTCGTAGGTCTCGTCGACCACTTCCGCGATGCGCGCGTCAGGCCGGTCGACCTTGTTGACGACGAGGAGCACCGGGAGGTGCGCTTCGAGCGCCTTGCGCAACACAAACCGTGTCTGCGGCAGCGGACCTTCGCTGGCGTCGACGAGGAGGAGGACCCCGTCGACCATGGCCAGGCCCCGCTCGACCTCACCGCCGAAGTCGGCGTGGCCAGGGGTGTCGATGATGTTGAGCGTCACGTCGCCGTACCGCACTGCGGTGTTCTTGGCGAGGATCGTGATGCCCTTCTCGCGCTCCAAGTCGCTCGAGTCCATGACGCGCTCGGCGACGGTCTCGTTATCGCGAAAAGCGCCCGACTGCCACAACATCGCGTCGACGAGTGTGGTCTTGCCGTGGTCGACGTGGGCCACGATGGCGAGGTTGCGCAGGTCTTCGCGCGCGGGCATGGCGAACTCCAACTCCGGGGGGACGTACCAGGCTACCGGGGCCTTCGTTCAGATCAGCGCCTGAGCGATTTCGTCCACGATGCGTTCGTCGTCCTCCCGATCCGGGTGCACCACGAGCGACGCGACCTCCCGATAGAAGGGCGCGCGTGCATCCCACTGCGCTTGCAGCGCGGCCCGCCGATCGTCGCCGAGGAAGGGACGATGGTCGCCGGCGTCGACCCGGCGGGCCAAGTGGTCGAGATCGGTGTCGAGCCATACGACGTCGTGCTCACGCAACAGGTCGCGGATCCCGGGGTCGACGACCACTGACGCGGCGGCACCGATCACCGCCGGTTTCGGATCTGCGAGCATTTCCCGAAACGCGTTCGCCTCCTCTTCGTGCAGCGCATCCAGGCCCCGATCGCTCGCGATCTCACGGGCGGTATGGCCGGTGCGCAGCTCGAGCACGTCGTCATTGTCCAGGTACTCCCGCCCGACGCGCCGCGCGAGCGGCCGCCCGATCGACGATTTCCCCGACCCCATCAGGCCGACCAGTACCACGTGGCGTGGCGGCATCCACAATGTCTACCCCGCCTGTGGGCATGCCCCATCCGAGCAGCTACCCTGGCGCCCGACGAGCGGGTGAGGAAAGACCGCCGCAATCAAGAAAGAGCAACTGCGTTGGCACAAGGCACAGTCAAGTTTTTCAACAGCGAGAAGGGCTACGGCTTTATCTCACGTGGCGATGGAGAGAAGGACATCTTCGTCCACTACTCCAACATCCAGGGGAACGGTTACAAGTCCCTGGAAGAGGGTCAGCGCGTCGAGTTCGACGTAGCGCCCGGGCGCAAGGGCGACGAGGCCCAGAACGTCCGCGTCGTCTGACGAATCTCTCGAGACCTCGTCGTCTCAAAGCGTCCGAGCCGTCGGCAGTGCCGGCGGCTCGTTCGCGTTCAGCGGTCAATCGCGCAACGGGGTGCTGTGGCAGTCTGCGGGCCGATGACTCGAACGATGCGTGCGTGGCGTCTCCACCGATACGGACAGCCGTGCGAGGTCCTCGTGCTCGACGAGGTGCCGATCCCCACGCCGGAACCGGGCGAGGTGCTCGTGCGCGTACAGGCGATCCCGCTCAACCTGAACGACCTCGAGCGCATCACCGGCGGCAACATGATGGTGCGGCCAGAACTGCCGTACAGCCCCGGCATGGAAGTCATGGGCGTCGTCGACGCGACTGGTCCGGGCGCCGACGAGTGGATCGGCAAGCGCGTCGTCGCGATGCCGAAGCAGGCCCACGGTGGATTCGCCGAATACGCGGCATGCACGGTCGTCTCGACGTTCCAGATGCCCGACGACATCCCGTTGCCCGACGCCGCCGCGCTGTACTTCCCGTTCCACCTCGCGTGGCTCGGCCTCTTCGACCGCGCGCAACTACAAGCCGGTGAGAGCGTGCTGATCCACGCCGCGGCCGGCGGTTCGGGATCGGCGGCGATTCAGCTCGCCAAGCATGCAGGCGCGCGCGTCTTCGCCACCGCGGGAACCGACGAAAAGGTCGCGCTTTGCCGGGACCTCGGGGCCGACGTCTCCATCAACTACAGCGACGCCGATTTCGCGGCGGCGGTGCTCGAAGCGACCGGCAACCGCGGCGTCGACGTCGTGTTCGACAACGTCGGCGAAGCGGTGATGGACGCGTCGATGAACTGCATCGCGTACAACGGCCGGTACCTGATGATGGGCTTCGCTTCCAACAAGGAAGTGGCCGACGAGAAGTTCGTCGTGCCGCGGCGGATCGCGCTCGGCAACTTCAAGTTGTGCGGCGTCCTGTTGGCCTACGCCCAACCCGACATGGCCGACATGGTGAAGTCGGCGATGGGTTGGAACTTTGCGTCGGCCGAGCTCGGCGCCCGGATCATGCGCGAGATCGTCGAACTCGTACGCGCCGGTGCGGTCCGTGCGGTCGTCGGCGAGGTCGTCGCATTCGGCGATCTGCCCGCCGCGGTCGAGGCCTTGGCGAACCGCGCCACGGTCGGCCGCACAATCGTGCGCATCGCCGATTTCGAGGCTTAGGCTCGTCGTCGTGACCGCCACCGATCTCCCGCTCATCCCGGTGCCGGCCGCGCCTCCCGGGCACGAGTACCGGCACGTCCGTGTCGATGTGCTCTCGGGCGCCTGCGGGGCCGTGCTCTCCGGCGTCGACCTCGCGGCCGAGCTCGGCGACGACGTCGTGGCCGAGATCCGCCGCGCGCTCCTCGACCACGCCGTGATCTTCTTCCGAGAGCAATCGCTCACGCCCGACGATCAGGTCGCATTCAGCCGTCGCTTCGGGCCGTTCAGCCCGGTCCCGTTCGTCGAAGCGATCGCGGGCCACCCCGAGGTGATCGCGGTCGTACGCGAACCGAGCGAGCAGAAAGGGCTCGTGTTCGGCGGCTTGTGGCACTCCGACTTCAGCTTCCTCGACGAACCTCCAATGGGTTCGATCCTGCATGCGATCGAAGTACCGCCCTACGGTGCCGACACGCTCTGGGCCAACCAGTACCTCGCGTATCGCGGACTCTCGCGGTCGATGCGCGGCGTCGTCGAGGGGTTGCGCGGCGTACACAGCGCGGTCAACGCGTACTCGCCGAAGATGCAAGCGATCCACGACATGTTCGCGGGCATGACCGTGCAAACGAGCGAAGACGCAAACCGGATGCGCGAGCATCCAGCAGTACGCGTGCACGCCGAGACCGACAAGCAGGCGCTGTTCGTGAACGCGCAGTACACCGTTGGCCTCGCCGGCTTCCATCCCCACGAGTCGAAGCTGTTGCTCGACCATCTCTTCCAGCACTCGACCCAACACGGCTACACGTGCCGCTGGCAGTGGGCCGCGGGCGACGTCGCCTTCTGGGACAACCGCTGCGTGCAGCACATGGTGATGGCCGACGTGACCGGTCACCGTCGGTACATGCACCGGACCACAGTCGCGGGTGAAGCGCCGATCGCGCCTCCGCCGTAGGTCCTCAGGTCGCTTCCGCGACCGCCTTGACCTTCTCGAGCGTGGTGCGCATCCCTTGTTCGAGCTGCGAAGGCCGATTGCGGATGACGTACTTCTCGGCCCACCGAATGTACGCGGGCACATACACCGCCTCGTACGACTCGGTCACGTCGGTCCCTCCGTCGGCGGCGACGAAGCGGTACCGCCATACGGTTGAGTCCTTGTCGCCCGACTGCGTCGCGAACGCGAACTCCTGGCCCCGTTCCGCCGCGATCACTTTCGCGGTCGTGCTCCACTTGAAGAAGCTCTGCTTGTTGTGGCCGCGGAACGTCGCGCCGACGGTTCCCGGCGGGCCGTCCTTCCACTCGCAGCGCACGCATTCGGGACTCCACTCCCCCATGCGCGTCACATCGGCGACGAGGTCGTAGACCTGCTCGGGCGGCGCATCGATATGGACGGTGACGGACGATCCTGCAGTCATGGCGCCTGAACCTACTCCGCGTGAAGATGGGATCGTGCAACTCGACTACGACCCCGGATACGGCCCGCTCGTCGACTCGCGGGTCCGGATCGCGACCTGGAACATCTGGGCCCGTTACGGGCCGTGGGAAGCACGGGCGCCCGTGATCGAGGAGACGCTGCGGCGAGTCGATGCCGACGTCATCGGCCTCCAGGAGGTCTGGGACGACGGCGCCCGAAACCAGGCTCGTGAGCTGGCCGCCGCGCTCGGCTACGAAGCATCGGTCTGGGCGCCGAATCTCACGTTTGCCGACGGCGTGCAGGCCGGGAACGCGATCATTTCGCGTTGGCCGATCGCACGGCACGAAGTCCGCGGCCTGCCGCGCGAAGGGGCTGGCGCTCGCGACGACGAAGGAGAGGAACGCCTCGTCGTATTCGCGGAACTCGACGGGCCGCGCGGCCCGATCCAGGTCTTCTGCGCGCACCTGAGTTGGCGCGCCGACCACAGTGGCGTTCGTCAGGAGCAAGTGCGCGCGATCTGCGAGTTCGTGCGCGAGACACGCCCGCGACCATTCCCCGCGGTATTGCTCGGCGACCTCAACGCGCCGCCGATGAGCGACGAGATCAGAATGCTTACGGGCACGCGGGCGGTACCCGTCCCCGGCGTGGTGTTCGGCGATGCGTGGGCGACCGTGCACCGTGACGCTCCCGGCTACACCTTCGGCAACGACAACCCGTTCAGCGCGGCGAACCTCCGCGACGACGCCCGCATCGACTATGTCCTGCTGGGCACACCGAAGCTCGGTGGCGTCGGCCAACCGCTCACGGCCGAACTGATCGGCAACGTTCCGATCGACGCGATGTTCGGCTCCGATCACTTCGGTCTGACCGTGGAGCTGCGGTACTGAACATCGAAGCACGCGCACCCGTGCGTGTCTGTGACGCCGGCGGCTGGACCGACACCTGGTTCGCGGGTCACGGCGTCGTGTGCAGTTTGGCGGTGCGGCCGGGCGCGCACGTTCGCGCGACACCCGGCGGCGACGCGCCCGTCAGCCTCGTGGTCGGCGCGACGGGCGAGCGTTACGGCTTCGATCCCTCCGTGCCCGGGCCGGGGCGGCACCCGCTGCTCGAAGCCGTCGTCGCCGCGGCTCCACCGCCCACGCCTTACGAGCTCTCGATCGGCGCGTCGGTTCCTCCGGGTTCAGGCACGGGAACTTCAGCAGCAGTCGTCGTCGCCCTCGTCGCCGCGTTGCGCGCGCTCCGACACGAGACCATCGATGCGCACGACCTCGCGACCCGCGCACACGCGATCGAGACCGGGCTCGGCTGGCAGAGCGGCGTGCAGGACCAGCACGCGGCCGCGCACGGCGGTGTGCTCCTCATCGAGGTCGACTATCCGCGCGCGACGGTGCATTCCCTCGACGTCGCGGCCACGACACGCGCGGAGCTCGATCGCCGCTTGCTCACCGTCTGGCTCGGGCATCCCCACCGCTCGTCGCTCCTCCACGAGCAGGTGATCGCAAAGCTCACGCCACGCGACGCGCCGGTGGCGCTCGAACCCCTCCGGCGCGCGGCGCGTGCCGCGGCCGACGCGCTCGCGCACGACGATCTCGATGCCTACGGTGCGGCCTTGATCGAAAATACCGAGCAGCAAGCGGCACTCGACGAGCGTCTCGTCGGCCCCGACGCGCGGGCCGGGATCGATGTCGCCCGCAGCCACGGCGCGGTCGGCTGGAAGGTCAACGGCGCGGGCGGGAGCGGCGGCACGCTCTCGGTCATCGGGCCCGCCGACCCGGCGCGCCACGACCTGCTGGCGCGAGCACTCGGCGCGATCGAGCAGTGGACGATCCTCGACCTGCGGCTGTCGGAACAGGGATTGCAGCTCGATCAATCGGCGGGACGTTCGACATCTTCTTGACGGCGCCGTAACCGGAGCTAGCCCTTCGGCGTGACCGGCCGCACGACGTAGTCGTCGGCCGCGTCGTCCCACTCGAGTTCTATTCCCCCGCGCTGCGCGGTCGCCTTGGCGAACTGCAGGAAGCCGCCATAACCGAAGCGCTTCTCGCTGAAGTCGGGATCGCTCTTTCGCAGTTGGTTCTTGAGGCCCGACAGGTGCGGCGGGCCCGACTTGTTGCGGGCGAGCTTGGCCACGACCGTGCGCAGCAGTTCGAACGCAGCGTCACGCTCGGCCGCTTGCGCGGGGAAGCCGACAGTCGGGTCGGTGCCTTCGTCGACCTCGATCACACTCCGCTCGGCCAGGCTGCGCAGCAGCTCCATGAACCCGCGGAAGCCATAGGTGGTCTCGCTGAACGTCGGGTCCTTGCGCAGGATCGTCCGCTTCAACATCGACGCACGCACGGGACCTCCCGTACTGCGTTCCAAGCCCGACAGTGTCTGTGTCACGAGCATCGCGAGGTCGGCTTCGGCGGGTCGCGCCACTTCCTCGGCGGGCTCCTCGACCGGCTCGGGCTTCCGGCTTCGCGTTCCGCGGGTCGCTTTGCGCGGCTGCACGGGTTCGACGCCTTCGAGGCGCTCGTAGAACAGGAACTCGTCGCACGCGGGCGGCAACAATGCCGAGGTCGACGCCTCGATACCAATGCCGATGACGCGCTTGTTGAGCTCGCGCAACTTGTGGACGAGCGGCGTGAAATCGCTGTCGCCCGTGCCGAGCACGAAGGTGGTGATGTAGTCGCGCTCGAACGACAGCTCGATCGCGTCGACCGCCATCTTGATGTCGGCCGCGTTCTTGCGCACCACGCCCATCTTCTGCGGGATCTCGATCAGCTCGACGTGGTGGCGCGTCAACTCGCGACGATCCTCGCTGAAGCGGGTCCAGTCGGCATAGGCACGGCGCACGACGACCCGGCCCCGTTCGGCGAGCGCGTCGGCGATGGGCCGGAAGTCGAGCGGCGAGCCGCCCATCTTCTCCCGCGCGCCGATCGCGAGGTTCTCGTAGTCGAGGAACAGCGCGATGCGTTCTTCGTCGTCTGCGGGTTGCATCAGGCGTCGTAGAAGAAGGGGTCGTGCAAGCCGACGAGGGAGCGCTGCCGTTCGGTCTTCGCCAGCTCAATTGCCTCCGACGAAAGGTGGTTGACCTGGTCCGTCGTCCGCAGCCGTTGCGCGATGTCGCGGCGTGCGTAGTGCACTTGCAAGAAGTAGCGGCCCCGGCCACCTTCTTGCGCCGGCAGCCCGCGGTGCCACGCATCGGAGACGAACAGCGCGACGTCGCCCGCCGCGGCTTCGACGACGACCGGCGGGCGACCGTCGTAGGTGAGCTCGTCATCGAATATCTGGTCGCGCGGCGCGAGCCGACCTGAACGGTTGCTTCCGGGCACGATCGCAGTGGGCCCGTCGGCGCGCGTGCAGTCTTGGAGGTAGAGGTGGGCGCCGATCGCGAACACGGGGTACGGGATGCGATCGTCCCAGGGAACGCCTTCGGGGCGCGGCACGTGCGGCCCGGCGTCGCAGTGCCACGGGCCACCCTTGAACTCGGCCGGATTGCGCCACGCCGTGTTGGCGATCACATGGCAGTCTTCGCCGAGCAACGGTTCGATCACCTCGAGGATCCGCGGGTGACCGACCGCGGCCAGGCACGCAGCGCTGCGATTGAGGAGTTCGTAGCGGAACTCCTCCTTGTCGCCGCGCACCCGCTCGGCGGGCAGCGTCGCGAACACGTCGTTGATCTCTTCGCGGAGCTCCGCGATCGCGGCCCCGTCGAACACGCCGCCGAGTACCGCCCACCCGTCGCGTTCGAGCTGCACGCTCGCGGCCGGCGCGTCGCCCTCGTAGACCCCGAGATTCTTGAGGACGCGGCGGATCACGGCTCCACCCTACGCGCGTTTTTCCGCTCAGAGGGCCGCTCGGGCCCCACTGCCCGCCGCCTCCGGCTGCAGGCAGCTCAGGCCGCTTCTGGCATCAGGGCTGCAGCAGCGGGCGTAGCCGGCGGGTCGCAAGGCGCAGGCCAAGGAGACCCATCACCGCGAGATAGGCCGCGTTCAACAGCAACGACCAGTGCACGTCGCCGAGGACCAGCGCCCGTTCCAGCACGACGCCTTGATAGAGCGGCGTGACGCGGACGATCGCTTCCAGCGCGGCCGGGTAGGTGGAGATCGGGAAGAAGGTCGCCGAGAACAAGAACAACGGCATGATCGCCATGTTCACGTAATCGAAGTCCATGAAGCTGCGCATGTACGTCGAGCCCGCGAGCCCGGCGC
>JBEVDP010000216.1:0-9188 GCA_040513235.1 Acidimicrobiia bacterium
GTCGATCGTTACGTGGCGCGCCGGGCGGCGCGGGCGAGTTTCGTGCTGCTTCAGAACCGCGGGAACGCACTCTTCCTGGAACGGGTGAACACGCTCGCGGTGATTGGGCCGAACGCCGATGTCGCGCAGATCATGGGCGGCGGGAGCGCGCGCGTGCCGACGCACCCCATCGTCACGCCGCTCGACGCGCTGCGCGCCCGCCTCGCCGACGTTGAGATCGTGCACGAGCGGGGATGCACGAACCACAAGCGCATTCCCGCGCTCGATGCCGGGCGCTGCGCGCAGCCGCCCGTGATCGAGTACTACGCCGGCCGTGAATTCGCGGGAGAGCCGGTGCTCGTCGAAGACGCGCAGCGAGCTTGGTTCTCGTGGATGGGGCCCGTGGGCGGCGGCGTCCCCGAAGACTTCTCCGCGCGCGTGCGCGCCACCATCGTCCCGCCGGAGTCAGGCGGGTGGACGTTCAGCGTCGTGCAGGCAGGCCGGGCGCGCTTGTACTTCGAGGGTGACCTGCTGCTCGACAACTGGAATCCGACCTCGCACAGCGACGCGTTCTACGGCCTCGGGAGCGAGGAGCTCACAGCAACGGTCGAGCTCGTCGCGGGCCTGCGCTACGAGGTCGTCGTCGAAGCAGTGCCGGCTGCGCCGGCGTTCGGTGGGCTCGGCGTCGGTCTGCTCGCGCCGACTCCTGACGACATGTTCGATCGGGCCGTCGCCGTGGCCCGCCGTGCCGACGCGGTGTTGTGCATCGTCGGGACCGACGGCGAATGGGAGTGCGAAGGCCAGGACCGCGAGTCGATGAAGTTGCCGGGAGCGCAGGACGATCTCGTCCGGGCGGTGGCTGCGGTGAGCGGGCGGTCGATTGTTGTCGTCAATGCGGCGGCGCCGGTCACGATGCCGTGGGCCGACGAGGTCGACGCAATCTTGCAGTGTTGGTTCGCGGGCGAGGAGTGGGCGAACGCGCTCGCTGATGTCGTGTCGGGCGACGCCTCGCCGTCGGGCAAGCTGCCCACGACGTTCCCGATGCGGCTCGAAGACACGCCCGCGTTCACGAACTACCCCGGCGAGCACGGCACGGTGCTGTACGGCGAGCGCGGCTTCGTCGGCTATCGGTGGTACGACGCGCGCGGGATCGAGCCGCGCTTCTGTTTCGGCCACGGGCTCTCGTATACGACCTTCGAGTACGGCCAACCGACGACGACCGATCAAGCGCTGTCGCTTGCCATACGGAACTCGGGCTCCTACCGGGGCGCCGAGGTCGTGCAGTGCTACGTGGCGCCGCTCGACCCGCGCGTCCAACGGCCGCCGCAAGAGCTGAAGGCGTACGCCAAGGTCGAACTCGATCCCGGCGAGGAACGAACCGTGAAGCTCACGCTCGACGACCGCGCGTTCGCGCATTGGGATGCCGGGGAGCACGATTGGATCGTCGCCCCTGGCGAGTACGAACTGCGGCTCGGTTCGTCGTCGCGGGACATCCGCCAACGCGTGGTCATCTCTGTCGAGCCGAAGGAAGGGTAGAGAATGCTGACGCCGTTCGACGACTATCCGGTTCACCAGACTGCGCTGCCCGTGGCCCACGTCGCGAGCGGGGATCCGAATCACTACGACCGCGACTGGTTCAATGGCTACCGCGACGATTTCTACTTCGCGGCCGGCATGGCCGTGTACCCGAATCGCGGGATCATCGACGCAGCCTTCTCGACCGTCCATGACGGAGTGCAGCGGTCGGTGTTCGCTTCGGCGCGGATGCCGGCGGACCGGGGTGAGACGCGTGTCGGGCCGTTGTCGATCGAGATCGTCGAGCCGCTGCGCACTACGCGCGTGCGGGCCGACAGCGCTGAGTTGGGCATCGAAGCAGATGTCACGTTCACGGCGCGCACCGTGGCACTGGAAGAGCCGCGCCAGACGATGACCACCGGCAACAAGATCATGATGGACTCGACCCGGCTCACCCAATGGGGCACATGGTCAGGTTCGATCACCACCGGCGGCGAGCAGATCGCGCTGGACGCGCTCTACGGCACCAGAGACCGATCGTGGGGTGTGCGGCCCGTCGGCACGCCCGCGGGTGCCGCACCGGCCACCGACCTGCCGCAGCTCTTCTTCCTGTGGGCGCCGATCAACTTCGAGGACCTTTGCACGCACTTCCTGTGCTTCGAACGCGCCAACGGTGACCGGATCGTCAGCAGCCAGGCCACGCTCGACGTCATCGGCCCCGGCGATCTCACGTGGAACGACGACACGAAGATCCTCCAGCTCGCGGGCACCGTGCACGAAGTGCGGTGGGCTCCCGGTCTGCGTCGCTCCGACGGCGCGACGCTGCGGATGATGCGTCACGACGGCGGCGAGGAACGCATCGAACTCGAACCGCTGCTCACCTTCCGTATGCGCGGGCTCGGGTACATGCATCCGACGCGTGGGCACGGGCAGTGGCACGGCGAGGAGTCCGTGGTTGCCGAGGAGCACAAGGTCTCGGAGCTCGACAACGTCGAGCCGTGGAACATCCACATCCAACAGGTGATGCGAGCGCGCTGGGGCGATCGGGAAGGTCTCGGCGTGCTCGAACAGCTGGCGTTCGGCGAGCACCACCCGAGCGGCCTGACCGGCATCATCGACGGCTACCGCCCGCCCACGTAACAACAAACTGCCTGCTCGCGCCCATGCGTCACTCAGCCATACGGAGTACGGCTGAGTGACGCATGGCGCTGACCTGCGGTGTTACGACTTGAGGATGTACTCCGACATCGTGACGTTGCGCATCGTCGCCGGGTCGTAGAGCAGCTTGGTGCTGTCGAGCATGATGCGGATGCGCTCACCGAGATCGTCGCCTTCCGCCACCCCGAAGAAGCTCTGCAGGTTCGTGACGTACTCGGCTTCGTGCCAGGCCTCGGCGACGATGGCCTTGTAGCGCGGTGCGCCGGGCGTGAGTGCCCGCACGACGGCATTGCGCACGTAACGGCCGCGGGGCTGCATCCACTCCGACATCGGCGATTGGTGGCCGTACCAATGGCCGTAGAACGTCTCGTCGTCGGTACCGGCCGGCTTGTCGAACACCGTCAGCGTGATGATGCCCGGTGAGCGGTCGCCGTCGGGCCACGATCGCGCGGGCGCGTGCTCGTTGTCGCCGTAGTCGCGGTACATAGCCTCCGTGACGAGGTAACCCGCCCGGCGGATGCCCGCGTCGGCGAGCACTTCCTCGTACGGCGCGCGGAAATCGTGGGCGTCGAGCCAGAGCGACACCGCGGCCCGGATCGGCAACTCGTCGTTCGGCACCGGCACCATCGTCGGGATCTGCGCGTCGGCGTCGTCGACATACAGCTCCAACCCGTGCGGGCCGAGCGCGAGGAGGCGCGGCACGATGTCGTCGACATAGAAGCGGCCGAGCTCGCCGGCGTCGAGACCCGGCCGGTCCCAGATGAGATAGACGAGCTTCTCCATGTCGTTGCTACTTGCCGGAGGCGGTGACGGTTTCGGTGTCGCGCCCCGACCGAAACACGGTGCCGGGACGCGCGTCCGTGAACTCGCCGTGGTCCACGATCTCGGTGCCGTTGACGAGCACGTGGTCTATGCCGTCGGCACCGCCGAAGAGGCGGGGCGCGCCGGTCGGCAGGTCGAAGCGCATGCGCACCGGGTGCGGTCCGATCGTTTCCGGATCGATCACGACCACGTCGGCGAACCAGCCTTCCTCCAGCCGGCCGCGTTCCTTCAGGCCGTACAGGCGGGCGGGAACGTCGGTCAGTAGCCGGATCGCTTCCTCCATCGGCATCAGCTTGTACTCGCGCACGGCCTTTCCGAGCATCGCCGTGGAGTAGTTGAACGTCGCCAGGAAGTCGAGGTGGGCGCCGGCGTCGGACGCGCCGACAACGGCGCGCGAGTCGCGCCACACCTTCACGCGCGCTTCCCAGTCCTCGACGCGCTCGGGCCCGCGGGCGAAGCCGAGACCTGTCATCAAGTCGTCGGCGACGACGATGTCGCACACGACATCGAACGGGTCGCGATCCTGCTCCCGTGCCAGATCAGCGACGATGCGGCCCTCATAGTGCTTGTTCTCGGGCGCAAACGTCTCGTCGATCACGTAGTTGCCCCAGTTGGCAACGCCGACGAGGGCCTTGCCCTGCGCGGCCGCGTCCGTGAGCGCGGCGCGCCCCTCGGCCGTCGCGAGCATCTGCTTCTTCTCGTCGTGCGGCAGCGCCATCGGCTTCTGCCAGCCCGGGATCGTGTCGAGCAGGAAGCCGCTGTCGAAACAGATGCGGGGCGAGGGCGCGTCGGGCATCGTCAGCGCGAGCACTCGCGCGCCGCGTTCGGCGGCATAGTCGGACGCCGCAAGGTTGTGGTCCACCATGCTTTGATTGCCGGCCGCGACGAACAACACGTTCCAGTTCAGCGGTCGGTCGGCGGCGAGTGACATTCGCGTCATCAGGTCGGCCGCGAAGTCTTCGAACTGGCCGACGCCGGGAATGAACTCGAGCGTCGTGCCGGGGTACCGGCCGACGACCGTGCAGAGCGCGATCAACTCGTCGTCGCTCGCATACCGCGATGGCACCATGTCGCCCTCGCCGTCGTTGTGCGTGCGCGCCCACGACGAAGAGAAACCCAACGCCCCGGCCGCGAGGCTCTCGGCGAGCAGCTGCTCCATCGCGGCGAGATCGTCGGTGGTGGCCTCGCCGCTGGTGGCGCGCTCGCCCATGACGACGCGGCGTATGGTCGAGTGACCCGCGAGGAATCCCGCGTTGGGCGCGAGCGTGCCGTCGATGCGGTCGAGATACTCGCCGAACGATGCCCAGTCCCACGGCACCGCCTCCGCGAGCGCGGCGAGCGGCATGCCTTCGACGCGGGCGAGCATGCGCATCAAGTAGTCGCCGTGTTCGGGTCCGAGCGGCGCGATCGTGAACCCGCAGTTACCGCCGATCACCGTCGTCACGCCGTGCAGCGGCGACGGGCTCAGCGTCGTGTCGAAGAACACCTGCGCGTCGTAGTGCGTGTGGACGTCGACGAATCCGGGCGCCACCACCTTGCCGTCGGCGTCGATCGTGCGGTGGGCCGGCTCGTCGATCCGCCCGATCGCGACGATCCGGCCATCGCGGATGCCGACGTCGCCGACGCGGCCGGGGTCGCCGGTGCCGTCGACAACGGTGCCGTTCCTGATCAGCACGTCCAACATGGCCTTGTCCCCTCTCGCCCCGCTCGCGTTCGTGGCAACTATGGTCCACCCGCTGTGAACGGCGCACTCGCGGGCAAGGTCGCCCTTGTCACCGGCGCGAGCCGGGGGATCGGCGCTGCGATCGCGCGCCGCTTCGGTGCCGAAGGCGCGCGCGTCGCGCTCGTGGCCCGCAGCCTGGAGCCGGGTTCGGGCGGTCACCTCGCGGGTTCTTTGCGGGAGACGGCCGATGCGGTGACCGCGACGGGTGGGGTCGCGTTCCCGATCGTCGCCGACCTTTCCGATCCCGCGTGCGACCGCCCCGGCATCGTCGCGCAAGCCGAAGCCGAGCTCGGGCCCGTCGACGTGCTCGTGAACAACGCCGCGGCCTGTTTCTACCTCTCGATCGACGACACGTCGGAGCGCCGCTTGCGGGTCGCGTACGAGGTCAACGTGATGACGCCGTACCTTCTGACAAAGTCCGTTGTGCCTGGGATGCGGCAACGGGGTCGGGGCTGGGTCGTGAACATCACGAGCGCGATCGTCGATCCGGGCGACTCGCCGCAACAGGCCCGCTCGTCGACCTACGCGCCGAGTAAAGCTGCACTCGACCGCCTCACGATCTCGTTCGCGCAAGAACTCCACACCTACGGCATCGCAGTGAACGCGGTCGCGCCCCGTGCCGCCGTACGCACCGAGGGTGCGTCGGCGATGCTCGACCTCCCCGAGGAGATGTTGGAGCCGATGGACACGATGGTCGACGCGGTGCTCGCCCTCGCGACCTGCGATCCGGCGGTCGAGAACGGGCTTGTTGTGCGCAGCGTCTCGTACTTGGAAGGCAAGCGCGGGTGATCGCGCTCGTCACGGGCGCCGGCTCGGGTATCGGGAAGGCGATCGCGCACGCGTTCGCGGCGCGCGGCGACCAGGTCGTTGTGGCCGATGTCAACGGCGCGGCCGCGGCGGCGACTGCGGCGGCGATCGACGGCGCGGCCGTCGAAGCCGACGTTTCCGACGACGGCTCGGTTGGCGCGATGCTTGCGTTCGCGGTCGAACAATTCGGCGGACTCGATTGCGCGGTGAACAACGCCGGCATCTCGCCCGCGCCCAAGCCGTTCACCGAGCACACGCTCGCCGACTGGCAACGGACGATCGCCGTGAACCTCACTGGCGTGTTCCTCTGTATGCAACACGAGCTGCGACAACTCGTCGCGCAGGGCCGCGGGGGCGCGATCGTCAACATCGCGAGCGCAGCTGCGGTCGTGCCCGCGCCGGGTCAGCCGCAGTACACCGCGGCGAAGCACGGCGTGCTCGGGATCACCAAACAGGCCGCGCAGGAGTTTGCGGCGCACGGCATCCGCGTGAACGCGGTGCTCCCCGGCCAGACCGAGACCGACCCGATGCGGGCTTACCTCGACGGCCTCCCCGACGGCGGCGAGCGCATGCTCCGGCGCCTGCCGATGGGTCGAATGGCCACCACGGACGAGATCGCGCAGGCCGCGGTGTGGCTCTGCTCGCCCGAGTCGTCGTACGTCAGCGGCGTCTCGCTCCTCGTCGACGGCGGCCTCATCGCCCGCTGACGTCGCGCCCCAAATGCAGGTTCTGCGTGTTTGGGGTCAGCGGGCGGCGTCGGCGAGGATCTCGAGCGCTTCGGGTTGTTGGGCGCCGACGATGAGCGTGGTGACGCCCGCGTCGCTCCACGCGCCGAGGCGGTCCTTGATGCGTTCGGGCGGGCCGAGCAACGTCATCTCGTCGACCAGTTCGAACGGCACCGCCGCGGCGGCCTCTTGCTTCTTGCCGTCGAGGTAGAGATCTTGGATCTCCTTGGCCTCGCGTTCGAATCCGTAGCGGCACGCGAGGTCGTTGTAGAAGTTCTTGCCGCGCGCGCCCATGCCGCCGACGTAGAGCGCGATCATCGGCGCCGCGAACCGCGCCAACGTCTCGGGGTCGTCGCCGACGATGACGGTTGCTGTGGGCGCAACGTCGAAGCTTTCGAGCGACTTGCCGCCACCGGCCTTGGCGAAGCCCGCGTCGAGCGCGCCGCCGAACGCTTCCTTCACGCGGTACGGCGAGAAGAAGATCGGGAGCCAGCCGTCGGCGATCTCGGCCGCGAGTTGCACGTTCTTCGGTCCGATCGCGGCAATGTAGATAGGGATGTCGGCGCGGCGGGGATGCACGATGATCTTCAGCGGCTTCCCGAGTCCCGACGCACCGGGCCCGTTGTAGGGGATGTCGTAGTGCTCGCCGTGGTGCTCGAGCGGCTTCTCGCGCTCGAGGATCTCGCGAACGATCTCGACGTACTCGCGTGTCTTACCGAGAGGCTTCCCGTAGGGCTGGCCGTGCCAGCCTTCGGCGACTTGCGGGCCCGACGCGCCGATGCCCAACAAGAAACGGCCGCCGCTCATCCCGTCGAGCGTCGCGGCCGTCATCGCGGTCATCGCGGGGGAGCGCGCGGGCATTTGCATGATCGCGGAGCCGAAGTTCATGGTCTCGGTGTGCGCCATCAGCCAGGTGAGCGGCGTGATCGCGTCGGTGCCGTACGCCTCCGCCGTCCACCCCGAGTGGAATCCGAGCGCTTCCGCCCGCTGGGCAAGAGCCACCGCCTGGGGCAGGCCGTTGGCCCAGTCCTGGTAGCCGAGGTTGATGCCGAGTCGCAGTGTCATGGCGGGCATCGTCGCGCGTAGCCTCCGGGCATGGGAAGTCCGACGCTCGTCGTGATCGGCGCATCCGGTGATCTCGCCGGCCGCCTGTTGTTTCCCGGGCTCTTGTCGCTCGAGTACCGCGAGCGGCTCGAAGACCTGAGGGTCATCGGCTACGCGCGCCAAGAGTGGAGCGACGACGAGTTCCACGAGCACCTGCGTACCGCGATGGACAAGGTCGTCGACGACATCGACGACACCTACATGGCGCGCTTTGTCGACCGCATCGAGTTCCACGGTGGGGATATCTCGGTGGAGTCGATGCGCGCGCTCGGTTCCGTGCTCGAGGGCCCCGCGGTGTTCTACCTCGCCCTCCCTCCCGGCGTCTTCGCCGATGCCGCCGAAGTCATCGCCAAGGCCGGTCTCGCCGACGAGAGCGAGGGTTGGCGCCGGCTCGTCATCGAGAAGCCGTTCGGGACCGACCTCGAATCCGCCCTCGTCCTGAACGAACAGCTACACCGCTACTGGCGCGAAGACCAGATCTTCCGCATCGACCACTTCCTCGGCAAGGAGACGGTGCAGAACATCCTCGTGTTCCGTTTCGCCAACCGGTTCATCGAACCGGTGTTGCGCGCCGCGCACGCCGACGAGATCCAGATCACGGTGGCCGAGACGCTCGGTGTCGAAGGCCGGTCGCGGTACTACGACGGCATCGGCGCGCTGCGCGACATGATCCAGAACCACCTGCTCCAGATGATGACGATCGCGACCATGGAACCGCCCGCGCTGTGGGACGCGGAGATGATCCGCGACCACAAGGTCGAGGTACTCAAAGCCGTGCGCCCGATCGAGCCCGATCGCGACGCGGTGCGCGGGCAATACACGGCCGGGCTCGTCGAGGGAGTGCCGGTGGTCGGCTACCGGGAGGAACCGGGCGTCGACCCGAGCTCACGCACGTCGACGTTCGCGGCGGTGCGCCTGCACCTCGACACGTGGCGGTGGGAAGGCGTGCCGGTGTTGCTGCGTTCGGGCAAGCGCCTCGCGTCCAGGGCGCACGAGGTCGTGTTCCGTTTCCGCGAACCGCCGACCAGGTTGTTCCGGCACACCGCGCTCGAGCATGTCGACCCGAACTGGTTGGTGTTCCGCATGAGCCCCGACGAGTCGGTCGAACTCGTCGTGCGCACGAAGCAGCCCGGGCTCGAGCTCGAAGCGCGCGAGTCGATGCTGCGGGCGTCGTACGCGAACGACCGCGACATCGAAGCGTCTGCGTACGAGGGCCTGCTCCTCGACGTGCTGGAAGGCGACCACACGCCGTTCCTGCGGTTCGACGAGGTCGAGTGGGCGTGGCGGATCGTCGATCCGATCCTCAAGGCCTGGACGCACGGGACGCCCGAAGACTACGTGGCCGGCAGCGACGG
>JBEVDP010000217.1:0-3895 GCA_040513235.1 Acidimicrobiia bacterium
TCATCGCGCGGGTCGATCCGCGCATGAAAGTCGATCTGGTCGACGCGTACCGCGCCGCCGGTGATGTGGTGGCGATGACGGGCGACGGGGTCAACGATGCACCGGCACTAAGTCGGGCCGACATCGGCGTCGCGCTCGCGGGTGAGATGGGAACCGACGTCGCGCGCGAAGCCGCCGAGATCGTCGTCACCAACGGCGATCTGGGCACTATCGCCGGCGCAGTGCGTGAGGGACGGCGGATCTACCGCAATCTCATGACCGTTGTGGCGTACCTGCTGACCGGCAACGTCAGCGAGGTACTCGTCGTCGTCGGAAGCCTGCTCGTGTTCCCGGAGCTCGCCGTCCCGCTCCTGCCCGTGCAACTGCTCTGGCTCAACTTGGTGACCGACGGCCTTCCCGCACTCGCGCTGGGGGTCGACCGCGCGCCGGCGGATCCGCTCGACGGTCCGCCGCGCCAGCGCGACGAAGCGCTCCTGTCGCGCCAGCGCGTCCTCGTTCTCTTCGCGCGCGCGCTCGTCATCGCGATTCCCGTCCTCGTCTCGGGTGTGATTGCGCACCGCGCGGGCTGGGACAGCGGCGAGGTCCGAACGCAGCTTTTGCTCTCCCTGCTGTGCGCGCACCTGCTGCTCGCATACGCGTCTCGGGCCCGACGCTGGACGTTCGAGCGGGGCTGGTGGCGCAACGCCGGGTTGCTCGCCGCGGTCGCCGGATCATTGCTGCTGCAGGTTCCGGCCTTCGCGACGTCGGTCGGGCGATCCGTGCTCGGGCTCGCACCCCTCCCACCGGGTGGCTGGGCACTCGCCGCGGTGAGCGCGCTCGTCGCGGTCTTCACGATCGACCTCGCCCGCATGCTCGCCCGGCGGCGCGTCGTCGCGCGCCCGCTCAGAGCTGCTCGGGAGTCCTGAGCAGTTCGTCGATCTCGGCGAGGAAGCGGGCGCCGAGGTGACCGTCGCTCGCACGGTGGTCGCCGGCCAGGCTGACGGCGACGACCGGTCGGGCCGCGAAGTCGCCGTTCTCGACCCAGGGCCGCGACACGACCGTGCCGAAACCGACGAGCGCGACCTGCGGCGGGTAGATGACACCGTGCACGACCTCGACGCCGCGCTCGCCGAGATTGGTGACGGTGATGGTCGCATCCGTCATTTCGCGGCCGCGGAGGCGGCCCGACCGCACCCGGCTACTCAGGTCGCGGATCGCCGCCATCGTCGCGTCGAGATCGAGTCGTTCGGCGTCGAGGATCGCAGGCGCGATGAGCCCACCACCGCGCATCGACACCGCGAACCCGAGGTTGACGTGCTCGCTCGGCCGGAACGAGTCGTCGATCCAGTGACCGTTGATCCCGGGCACACGCGAGATCGCGAGGACAACCGCGCGGCAGAACACAGCCGCCGGGAGTACTCGCTCTTCGACCGGCCGCGCCGCATTGCGCGCTTCGAGCCACGCAAGCATGTGGGAGAGCGGCGTGTGGTGCAGCAGGTGGTAGTGCGGGATCTCGCGATTCGACTTTGCCATCGCGACGGCGATCGCGTGCCGCATCGCCGCGTGCTGGTCGGTGGCCCGCGGCGGCGCGCCCGACGCGACGCGCTCGACGTCGGCGCTGACGACAACGTGATCGGCCGCGGTCAGTTGCGCGACGTCAACTCCGCGCTCGGCCGCGAGCCTGCGGGCACGCGGGCTCACACGCGCCCGTGCCGGCACCGGCGCAATAGTGGGCGATTCGGCGGGGGCAGGAATCACTGCGAGCGGCGTGGCTACGGCCGCAGTCGGTTCGGCCGGCGTGGCCACCGGCGGCGCGGGTGCGGCCGGTGCAGGCACCGGCGCCCCGGCGGGAACAACGGTCGCGAGCGGGGTACCCACCTCCACTTCCTCGCCGACGGGGACCAGCAGCTCGCCGATCACACCGTCGTCGAACACCTCCACTTCGATGTCGGCCTTCTCGGTGTGGACCACCGCGACTATGTCGCCGTAATGCACCGTGTCGCCCGGGGCAACGAGCCACTCGATGATCGTGCCGAACTCCATATCCGCGCCGAGAGACGGCATGCGGAACTCACTCACCCTTCATCACCCTCCGGCACGCCTCCGCGATGGCGGGCACTTGCGGGAGCGCCGCGTCCTCGAGGTGCTTGGCGTAGGGCAAGGGGACTTCGGCCGTGCACACGCGCGCCACGGGCGCGTCCAACTCGTAGAACGCGTGCTCGACGATCCGAGCCGTGATCTCGGCCGCAATGCCGCCGCTGCGCCAGCCCTCGTCGACGAGCACCGCCCGGTGCGTTCGCGTCACGGACGCGATGATGGTTTCGTCGTCGAGCGGCCGCAAGGTCCGCAGGTCGACGACCTCGACCGAGATTCCTTCGGGCGCGAGTTGTTCCGCGGCAGCAAGCGCCTTCGCCAGCGAACCGCCGTAGGTGCACAACGTCACATCGGATCCCGCGCGCCGAATGGCCGCGTGCACGATGTCGACCGCACCGGCGTCGGGATCGAGCTCGCCGCGGACGTTGTAGAGACTGCCGTGCTCGAAGATGAGCACCGGATCGGGGTCGTCGAGCGCGGGCGAGAGCATCCCCCGCGCATCTTCGAGAGCGGCGGGCGTCAGCACCCGGATCCCGGGAATGTGCGCGTACCAGCCTTCGAGGCTGTGGGAGTGCTGCGCGGCGAGCTGCCGTCCGGCACCCGTCGTCATCCTGATGACGATCGGCACGTTCACCTGACCGCCCGACATGTGCAACAGCGTCGCGGCGTTGTTCATGATCTGGTCGAGCGCGAGCAGGCTGAAGTTCACGGTCATGATCTCGACGATCGGGCGCAGGCCGCCGATCGCGGCACCGATTCCCGCGCCCACGAACGCCGACTCCGACAGGGGCGTATCGCGGATGCGCTCGGGGCCGAACTCGTCGAGCAGGCCGTGGCTGACCCCGAAACACCCGCCGTAGCGGCCGACGTCCTCACCCATCAGGAACACGCGGTCGTCGCGACGCATCGCGTCGCGTATCGCTTCGCGTACGGCTTCTCGATAGGTGGTCGAGGCGGCGTTCACCGGGACTCGCTCGTCGCGAAGCGCATCAAGTCTTCCACTGGTTCGGGTGTGCCCTGCTCGGCGTAGGCGACGGCCGTGTCGACAGTCGACATGGCGCCGGCGTCGAGCTCGTCGCACGCGGCGTCGTCGAGCACGGCCTCGTCGACACAGCGCGCCCGGAAGAGCAGCAGCGGGTCACGTTGTTTCCACAGCTCGACCTCGGCTTTGTCGCGGTACAGCTCGGGGTCGTACATCGAGTGGGCCCGATACCGATACGTGCGCAGTTCGAGCAAGTGCGGTCCTCCACCGGCGCGGATCGCGGCGCACGCACGAAGCGCGGCTTCACGGACCGCGAGCACGTCCATGCCGTCGACCGGCCAGGCCGGCATCCCATACCCGGCTGCTTTCAAGGCGACATCGGTCTGTGACTCGGATCGTGCCAGCGCGGTCCCCATCGCGTACAGATTGTTCTCGCAGCAGAACAGCACGGGGAGATCCCAGAGTGCGGCCAGGTTCATGCATTCGTGGAATTCGCCCTCGGCGACAGCGCCTTCCCCGAAGAAGCACGCGGTTACGCGCGGCGAGCCGCGCATCGCGTCGGCAAGTGCGAGCCCCACGGCGATCGGGAGCCCGCCACCGACGATCGCGTTGCCACCGAAGAACCTCCGCTCGGTGTCGAAGAGGTGCATGGACCCGCCGCGACCGCGGCTCACGCCCTCTTGGACGCCGAACATCTCGGCCATGATCCGGTTGGGATCGACCCCGCGGGTGAGAGCATGGCCGTGTTCCCGATACGTCGACACCACCGCTTCGTCGGCCGCGAGGGCATCGGAGACACCGGCCGCGACCGCCTCCTCCCCGATGTAGAGATGAAGGAAC
>JBEVDP010000218.1:0-4709 GCA_040513235.1 Acidimicrobiia bacterium
TCCATCGCGGAACCGCACTCCGCCGCGCGATCGCCGGGGCGATCGTCGACGTGACGACTCCAGAGACAGTTCGGACAGTGATTGCGGTGCGCGGTTCCGGGCGCGTCGTAGGAAACGTCGAGCCCGCAGCGCCGGCACCGGAAGGACCTCGGCGCGCCGCGCCGAGACCCATGACGCGCGTCGCGCGACATGTGGGAACCTCCGAGGTTGTCGCGTTCGGATCGGCGCGTCGCGCGCAGAGGCTCCGGAGGCGCTAGATCGCCCGCTGGAGGTTGGAGGCGCGCGACGCGAACACAGTCACCGTCACGTACTCCTCACCTCCCTCGGTCACGACAAGGCGAGGAGAACGATGACGGACTCGACTGCCGCGTGCAAATGATTTTCTTACTTGGCCGACGCGAGGATCTCGTCGATCGCCGCCAGGTCGGCATCGCTGAGCGACCAACCGGCAGCCGCGACGTTGGCGCCGATCTGTTCGGGCTTCGTCGCGCCGGCGATGACACTCGCAACCGCGGGCCGCGCGAGCAGCCAAGAGAACGCAAGCTCGAGCAGCGTGTGCTCCTGGCCGCGCGCCCACGCGTTGAGACCCTCGACCCGATCGAAGTTCTTGTCGGTGAACGCCTGGTCGCGCCGCTCCGCGGGCATCGCCGCGAGCCGCGTCCCCGCCGGCGGTTCCTCGTTGCGCTTGTACTTGCCGGTGAGCATGCCGCTCGCGAGCGGGAAGTACGGCAGGAACGCGACGTTGTTCCGCGCGCACGCGTCGAGCACACCGAAGCGTTCCGGTCCGCGCCGCAGCATGCTGTACTCGTTCTGGACGCTGACATAACGAGCGATTCCCTTGTCGCGGCTGATGGCCTCGGCTGCGTCGAGCTGTTCGGCAGAGAAGTTGCTGCATCCGATCTCGCGAACCTTGCCCGCGCGCACGAGTTCGTCGAGTGCGCCGAGCGTCTCCTCGAGGGGCGTCTCGTCCGGGAAATGCAACTGATAGAGATCGATGCGATCGGTCCCGAGGCGGCGGAGGCTGTCTTCGACGGCGCGCTTCACGTAAGCGGCGCTGGCACCCTTGCGCTCCTCGTCGATCGGCGCGCCGAACTTGGTCGCGATCACCGCTTCGTCACGGCGCGGCCCCAGCGCCCGGCCGAGGAACTCCTCGCTCCGCGTCCCGCCGTAGGCGTCGGCGGTGTCGAACAGTGTGATGCCCGCGTCGAGGGCGGCGTTGACGACCGCATGGGTCGCATCCTCGTCGATGCGCATGCCGAAGTTGTTGCAGCCGAGGCCGACGGCCGAGACCTTCAATGACCCGATGTTGCGAAGTTCCATGCGGGCGAGCCTATGTTCTCAAAGCCGGTCGCTGCCCGAGGAGCAATTCACCGGGACCCTTGTACCCCGCGATCGAGGTTGAAGGTCGTCATGCAATCTGCGCCTCGCGCAAACGAGTCGTGCGGTGCACGGGATCGGTGTCGAAGTCGCCGAGCACTTCGCGGCCGAATGTCTCGATCACTTCGAACGCGAGTTCGCGCGACATCGTCGACGACAGCAAGCCGAACACGACCTGGTCGACACCTGCGGCGCGGTAGCCCTCCAGCGCGCCCGCAACTTCCTCGGGCGTGCCGAACGTGGCGCTCCCGGCCCGGATCGACGCGTCGATCTCCTCCGGTGTGCGCTCGGGGATCAGGTCGGGCCACACAGGGATGCCGTCGGGACGCGGGAACGTATCGAGGTAACGGAACACGAGGCTGTTCTGATACCCGCCGTGGAGCTGGCTGCCGACCTGACGGACGCGCGCACCGTCTTCGAGGCAGAGCAGTTGCGTCGTGACCATGATGTTGTCGTTCACGTAGTCGCCGACGGGATCAGCGTTCTGGATCTCCTTCTTGTACAGCTCGATCAGGGGCTTCAGCGGTTCCGCGCCGCCGAGGGTGAAGCACAACACGCCGAGGCCCATCTGCGCGGCCTTCTGAAACGTCGAGGGGCTACCCGCCGCGACCCACATCGGCGGGTGCGGGTTCGTGTACGGCTTCGGCAACACGTTGCGGGCCGGCATCGAGAAGTGCGTGCCGTCGAAACCGGGGTACTCCTCGGCCTTCCACATCCGGCGGAACTCGCCGACGACCTCGTCGAACATGTCGCGCGTCAGATCGGATTCGGGGATACCGAAGCCCCGCTGCTCGATGCTGGAGGAACCGCGCCCCATGCCGAACTCGAAGCGACCTTCGGAGAGATGGTCGAGCAACGCGACCCGCTCGGCGACGCGAGCCGGGTGGTTGACCGGTGGCGTGATGTTGAAGATGCCGGAGCCGAGATGGATGCGTTCGGTCGCGGCCGCGAGGTAGCCGAGGAAAACCTCGTTGGCGGAGAGGTGCGAGTACTCCGTGAGGAAGTGGTGCTCGGTCGCCCAGGTGTACTTGAACCCGACGCGATCGGCCGCCTGCACGATCGCAACTTCGTCCATGATGCGCCGGTGCTCGTCGCCGTCGAACTGCGGCAACACACAAGCACTATTGAACAACCCGAACTCCATCGCTTCAGGTACTCCTCGTTGTCGGAAAGGTCCAGTCCAGCACGGCTTCGAGCACATCCTCGAAGACGGACGCGACTTCGACACTTTTGGCCATACGCGTACGTAGCGCCTTGTCGATCGCGGGCTCGTTGACCGTGCGCCACAACTGCGACACGGCCTGCGCATCGCCCGCGTGGTCGGCCAGCGCGGCTTCGAGCATCACGAACGCGCCGGCGAGATAGAGCAGCGACGTCACCGCGCGCGCGGCGTCGACGCCACCGAGCCCGGCGGCGCTCACCTCGCGCGCCAGCGCGACCTGGGCCGGGAACCACATGGCGGCGAATCGGCCGTGCTCGATCGCCAGGTTCACGAGCGCGGGATGATCCACAACCTGGCGGCGGATCTCGCGCGCGATCGACGCCGTCCGCTGACGGGGCGAGCGCCCCTTCGGCGTGATGTCGCCGAGATCGGCGAGGAACGACTCGACGACCGCGCCGATGAGCTCGTCGCGGCCGCCGACATGCCAGTAGATCGCGGTGTGGGCGACGCCGAGTTCGGCCGCGAGCTTGCGCATCGAGAGCGCGTCGACGCCGCCGGTTTCGACCAGCCGGCGCGCCGCGGCGACGATGCGGTCGCGTTCGAACGACTCAGACGGTTCCGGGCGGGACAAGCCCTTCCTTCCACCAACGACCCTGCTTGACTGCTTCGGGATCGACCGCCAGGTTCGGGTCCTGCCCGAGGTCGGCCGGAGTCGGCCCGATGCGCTTCGCGATCGGCGCGAGTGCGTCGACGTCGAAGCCGTAGACACGCGCCGCGGTCCCCCCGAGCATGAGCGTGGCATCCTCGACCGGGACGTCGTGGAACGTTTCGCGCAACGTCGCGACCGTGTGCGGCCACGTGCCCTCCGGATGGGGATAGTCGTTCCCCCACATCACCGTGTCGGTGCCGATGGCGTAACGGCGGCGGATTTCCTCGCGGCTCATCGTCGACGCGCCGATGAAGATGTTCGTACCGAAGTACTCGCTCGGCAGCTTCGTGACCTTGCCCGCGAGTTGACCGACCATTTTCTTGGTCGTGTGGCCGCCGCCGAGATACGTGTCCCACTTCCACATGAGATCCGGCGCCCAGTAGGCCGCCGACTCGGTGACGCAGAACTTCAGGTTCGGATGCCGCTCAAATGCGCCGCCGAACAGGAGGAACCACATCGGCCGGACGGCCCACCACACGACTTCGGCAAGATAGACGCCGACGTTTTCCTGGTACTCGTCTTGGGGCGCGGAACCCGAGTGCGTGTGCACCGGCATGTCGTGCGCCGCGCACGCGGCCCACACCGGCTCGTACGACCTGTCGAGGTACGGCTTGTGACCGCGCCACATCGTCGGAACGAGGATGCCGCCGCGTACGCCGTTGGTCGCGGCCCACTCGATCTCAGCGACCGCTCGGTCGACGTCGTGCGTGATCGGCACGAGCGCGACACCGGCCCGGCGTTCGGGACTGTGCGAACAGAGCTCGGCGAGGAAGCGGTTGTGGGCACGAGCGCCCGCGAACGCGAGCTCGGGATCGGCGATGTCGGCGGCCGAGAGGCCGGCGCCGAACGGTGGCGATGCGCCGCCTGTGATCGCGTCGGCGTCGGGAAACAGCACCTCGCCGGCCACGCCGTCGCCGTCGAGTTCCTTGTCGCGCTGGGCGGGATCGAACGCGCCGCGCAGTCCCTCGGCGTTCTCGGTCTCCCAGTGCTCGATGAACTCGGCACTATCAGCCATCCGCGCCGCGCGCATGCGGTGCCGCTCGGCGACATAGGCGTCGAACTGCTCGTGATACCTCGAGTCCAGGTACGGCCGGTACTCCTCGCAGGGCAGCCCCGCGTGGCAGTCGGCCGAGATGACCAGGTAACGATCGTCAGTCATGTCCGGTTGCTCCCATGCGTCACTCAGCCGTACTCCGTACGGCTGAGTGACGCATCATCAGGCGTTCTTCTTGCCGAGGACGGAGAGGTCGTCGTAGCGCTGGGGCACGTCGGGCAGCAGCGACGCCGCCGGGACGCGCGAGTGGATCACGCCCGATTGGAACGTCGTGCGCTCGCTCCAGTTGATGTCGACGACGCGGCGAACGACGATGTCGGCCAACGGGTCGAGCGTTGAGTCCTTCAGTATGAGATCGCCTTCGACGCGTTCGAGCAGGCGGTGCTTCTCCTGCTTGTGGCAGTAGA
>JBEVDP010000219.1:0-4611 GCA_040513235.1 Acidimicrobiia bacterium
CGGCTCGCGGCCGAGGTCCGCACCATTGTCGCCGAGCGGCTGCTCGCCGAGGCCGACACGTGGTGCCGCGGCGCCGAGTTCGAGGCGCTGCTCGACGACGTCGTCGCCGGGACGCGCGACCCGTACGGCGCCGCAGACGCGGTACTCGAGCGTGCCTGAGCCGAGCGCCGGCGAGAGCCGGCGGGAGGCGGGGCCCGAGCGGCCCTCTGAGCGAAACCCTGAGCCGAGCGCCGGCGAGAGCCGGCGGGAGGCGGGGCCCGAGCAGCCCTCCGAGCTCCGGCCAATCCTCGACGCCGCCGCGCGGGGGACGTTCCCGCCCGAGGACGGCGCCGTGCAAGTGCTGCCGCCGGTCGGCGGCCGCGCCGACGTGCTCGTCGGGTTCACGGGCCACTTCGTGCTCGCGGCTGCGGTGGACGCCGACGAGGTCACAGCACGCGTCCCGATCGGCGACTTCTCGGTTCCGATGTCGGCGAGCTTCTTGTCGTGGCTCAGTCGTCGTCTGGGGCGCGAGCCGGGAACACTCGACGCGGTGCTCGCGGCGCCAGGCACCGGCGAGGGCGCGCGCGAGTGGCTCGTCCGAGACGACGACGCCGGCCATCCGCGCGTCGTGCGAGCCCGTCGCTACCGCAACGACGTCAGCGTGTACACGACCATCGACGGTACGGGCATCCTCATCGTCGGGCGGGGCCTGTGCGGCCGGTGGGAGATGGCGTTCGAGGTCGCGGCCGGCGCGCGCGGCCACGGTCTCGGGCGGCGACTTGTCGAGGCGTCACGTTGCTTCGTGCCGAGCGGCGAATACGTATGGGCGCAGGTGGCGCCGGGCAACGCGGCGTCGCTGCGCGCCATCGTCGCCGGCGGCTTTGCGCCCATCTGCGCCGAGGTGTTGTTCCCGGCCGCTCGGTAGTGTGCCGGGCATGGCCGACGCGTATGTGACGACGGAACGGCGGGAGCACGACATCGTCGTGGTACAGCTCAACCGGCCACCGATGAACCCACTCTCGCAAGCCATGCTCGGCGCGCTCCGCGATGTCGCGCGCGACATCGCGGCCGATGCTTCCGTGAAGGCGGTCGTGGTGACCGGGAGCGAGAAGGCGTTCGCGGCTGGTGCCGACATCGATGAGTTCTCCGACTCCGCCACCGCTCGCCGCATCGGTGCCGGCTTTCGCGACGCGTTCGACGCGATCGAAGCGATCCCGCGACCCGTCTTCGCCGCGATCCGCGGCTACGCGCTCGGCGGCGGCCTCGAGCTGGCGATGGCGTGCGACCTGCGGGTTGCGTCCGAGAACGCGCGCGTCGGCCAACCCGAGATCTTGCTCGGCATCGTGCCCGGCGCGGGCGCTACGCAGCGGCTGCCACGGCTGGTCGGCCCGGCCCGGGCCAAGGAGATGATCTGGAGCGGGCGCCAGGTGCGGGCGGACGAAGCGCTCGCGATCGGGCTCGTCGACAAGGTCGTGCCGAACGACGAAGTGCTCCACGCGACGTTGCATTGGGCCGGCGAGCTCGCGAAGGGCGCGGTGCTCGCGATGGGCCTGGCCAAGCACGCGATCGACCGCGGGATCGGCCGCCCGCTCGCCGACGGTCTCGATCTCGAAGCGCAGGCGTTCGGTGACGTCTTCGACACCGAGGACGCAGAAGTTGGTGTCGCGTCGTTCCTCGAACACGGACCCGGTAAGGCGCACTTCCGCGGCCGGTGAACGAGGGTGACGAGCCACCGGCCGTATCGAGACCGTGCCGACATCGAGGCGATGACGCGCGTGCTCGAAGCGGGCCTCGCGGCGACACCCGATTCCGGCTTCATGCATCCCGGAGACCTCCGCTGGCGGGCGTTCAAGGCGCACGGCTTCCCGTTGTCGGAGCTCATCGAACTTTGGGAAGACGACGGGCGCGTCGTCGGGTTCGGCTTCTTGGAAGCGGCGAGCGAGTTCAGCGCGCAGGTAGAACCCGAACGGCGCGGAAGCGAGCTGGAGCAAGAAGTGCTCGCGTGGTGTCACGCGGGCGTGCTGCAGTGGCGCGCTGAGAACGATCTCGAACCCCGCTGCGAGATCGAAGTGTTCGCCGACGACTCGGTCCGCGGCGAGATGCTGGAGTCGATGGGCTACCGGCGAACCGGAGCCGGTTTCGTTGCGTTCAAGCGCACCCTGGCTGAAATTCCCGAGCCCTGTGTCCCCGACGGGTTCGAGGTACGCGGATTGCAGGATCGCGACATCGACAGTCGGGCGACGTGCCAGTTCGAGGCGTTCACGCCGGGAAGCAGGACGACGCCGGAGACGTGGCGCGCGCTGATGGCGAATGCGCCGGGCTATGACACCGATCTCGACACGGTCGTCGTCGCACCGGACGGCACGGTCGCGGCCGCCGCGCTCGCGTGGCTCGACCGCGCGAACGCGATCGGCTTGTACGAGCCCGTCGCGACGCGGCCGACACACCAGCGCCAAGGCTGCGGCACGGCCGCGCTGCTCCGGGGCCTGCACACGATGCGGGCGCACGGCATGACGACGGCATTCGTCGCCACGAACGTGACGAACCTCGCCGCGCGCGCCTTGTACACCGCGGTCGGTTTCGTCGACCGCAACCACGGCTTCGAATACGGCTGGCGTCCGTGATCGATGGCGTCAGGCCAACGCCTGCAACGTTGCACTTACTGTCGCGCGCCGGTCTTCGCCCCACGGGAGCGCGAACACGATTGGCAGCGCCACGCCATTGTCCACGTAGGCCTTCACCGCGGCGCGCACGTGGGCGTCGTCGCCCATGATCTGCACCTCGTCGACCCAGCGGTCGCCGATCGCGGCCAGCGCGCCATCGCGGTCCTTCGCGGCCCAAGCTTCGCGAAACGCCTCGACGTCGTCTGCGTAGCCGGCACGGCGGAACTGGTTCGCGTAGGCGTCGACGACTGCGTAGTTCAAGAGGTCGCGGCGCGCGAGGTCGACGTACCGCTCGCGATCAGTGACCCCGCAGTGCACGTACGCGTACACGTCGGCGTCGCCGCCTTTGCGGACCTGTTCGATGCACCAGGGCACGATGGACGCGGGCAGGTAGTTGAGCAACACCGCATCGGCGATCTCGCCGCCCAGGCGTAGCATCTGCTCGTTCAGTGCCGCGAGCACGATCTTCGGCTTGGTGTCGCCGAGTCTCACGCCGAGCCGGAACCGCTTCACGGTGTAGAAGTCGCCGTCGAAGCTCACGGTCTCGCCGGAGAGCGCTTCGCGCAGCAAGGCGACGAACTCGCGGACTTGGGCGAGAGGGCGATCGGTGTAGCCCGCGCCGTGCCACTGGCCGGCGACCGCGGGCGACGAGATGCCGATCCCGAGGAAGACGTCGCGGTCGCCGGCGAGTTGCTGGAGCGTGGCCGCGGCCATCGCTTGGAGCGGGGGCGTCCGCAGTTGGAGCGCCAGCACGCCGGTGCCGACACCGGCATGCGGCGCAACCTGCGTGATCGCGCCGAGCAGTGACATGGCTTCGACCGCGTTCGCTTCCGCGGCCCAGATCGAGGAATAGCCGAGCCCGTCGGCTTCACGCGCGACGTCGAGTGTCATCTCTGCGCCCAGCGTTTGCAGCCCCGCGACGCTGAGCGCGGGCTCGAGATTGCTCACGACTTGGATGCTACGAGGTGCGCGAGTCGATCGAGGTTGGCCGCCCAGACGCGGCGCAGGATCGGCTTGGCCGCGAACGCTCCGAACGGCCCGCCGCACCACCAGGGGAACCTGATCTCCTCGGTCCAGGTGAAGCGGGTGCGGTCGAGGGGCAGGGTGCGCAGTGTGAACCGGCCCGATCCGGTGAAGAGGCCGTGGTGCTCGATCCCGAGTGCCCGATCCGGCACCCACTCCGTCACCACCATGTGATCGGTGACGGTGAACGGACCGATCTTGGTGACGCAGTCGAAGGCAGTGCCGACGCCGCGCCGTTGCTCGCTCGTGAACGCGATCGATTCGGCGTCGGCCATCCAGTCGGCATGGCGCTCGATGGGCTCGAGGACCGACCACACTCCAGCCGGGAGCGCGTCGATCGTCTTGCCGACGCGCACCCTCACGACGCGTCCCGCAGTGCGGCGGCCGCGGCCTCGGGCTCGACCGGGCAGACATGGAGCCCGGTTCCGAACTCGAAGCCGGCGGTGACCGAGAGGCGGGGCACGACGTCGACCCACCAATGAAACGGCCGCGGTTCATCGCGCGGCGCCGAGTTCACCACGACGTTGTACGGCACGTCGCCGAGCACCCTGCGCAACGCGCCGAGGAGCCATTGCAATGCAGTCGCGATGGTTGCGATATCAGTGTCGGGCGCGAGGTCGAATCGTGCGCTCGCGCCTTCGAGTGCCATGCGCACCGCATACGCGCCGATCGACGCGGGCGGACACCAGATCGTCGCGCCGCTGTCGCGCACGAGACCCGCATCCTGGCGTGCCTCGTCGATCGCATCGGCGGTGAGATCTCGGCGCGCCTTTGCGAAGCGATCGAGGACTTGTTCGACGAACGGAGGCACGAAATCCAACGCGAGCACTTGGGCGTGGGGATGTTCGATCGACGCGCCGGCGGCGCGCCCGTGGTTTACGTACACCTGCGCATGCGTCCAACCGGCAATGAGGTGCGTCGCGGCGCGGTCGCGCGCGACCAGGAG
>JBEVDP010000220.1:0-7410 GCA_040513235.1 Acidimicrobiia bacterium
CCGTGAAGGGCTTCCCCTGGCACAAGAAGATCATCGCTGACAACACAGCGGCGCGCGCTGACGGTGTGCAGGTGTGGCCGCAGGTTTCGTGCCGGCCGCTCGTGTTCCAGATGAACTTGCGCGAACCGTTCACGTTCAACATGCGGGATGCGTTCAAGGAGCTGATGGACCGGCCCGACGCCGAACGCAAGGCCGCGTACCGCGATCCCGCGTGGCGGGCGCGTGCCAACGCCGAGTTGCAAGGTGGCAGCGGCCTCCCGATCAACTTCGACTCCCTCGCAGTCGCCGAGAGCCACGCGCGACCCGAGCTCGTCGGGCGCAAGGTGACCGACCTCGCGCGCGAACAGGACACCACGCCGTTCGACGTCATGCTCGACCTCGCACTCGCGGAGAATCTCGAGACGCGTTTTTGGAGCGTGCTCGCGAACAACGACCCCGATGCGATTGCCGAGCTGCTCCCGAACGACACCGTGCTCCTCGGCCTCGCCGACTCGGGCGCACACGTCAGTCAACTCTGCGACGCGTGCTTCGCGACCGATCTCCTCGGGAACTGGGTGCGGGAGAAGGACGTCATGCCCCTCGAGCACGCGATCTACAAGCTCACGGGCGAGCCCGCGGGCGTCTTCGGCCTCGCCGATCGCGGCACGCTCGAAGTCGGAAAGGCTGCCGACGTCGTCGTGTTCGACGCCGACACTGTGGCGCCGGGCCCGTTGCGCCGGATCCGTGACTTTCCGGCCGACGGCGAACGCCTCGTCGCCGACCAACCGGTCGGCGTTCGCCATGTGCTCGTGAACGGCACCGTGATCCGGGCGGACGGCGCGCCCGTGGCCGAGGCGCTCGAACAGCGCCCGGGCCGGCTGCTCCGTACCTAGTCGCCGCGTGAGGCAATGTCGGGGGTGCCGCGCCGGCACCCTCGACGCTACGAAACAACCGCAGCGCGTGACAGGAACTCAACCATCAGGGCAATCTGCGTGGGCTTTCGACTCGATGCGCCCAGGAGTAGAGATCGACCGTCGCAAAAAAAGCGGCCCGCGCGGTCTCTCGCGGGCCCGCTCTTCTCGGACCCATCTCTCCGAGAGTCGTTCGTCTTGTGTGAACGCGTTTCGGGGAGCCGACCGAAGCGGACTCCCCGAGAGAACGTTCAACAACTGTAGACAGGCGTCAGGGCGTAGCACCCTTCATGCCGTAGAGGTTGCCATTGCAGCCCCATGCAAAGTCGCCATCGCCAAAGTTGAGCATGACGTCACTTGCGCCTCGGGGCGCTGAGACGACGACCGGCGAACCCTTGGTGTGTCCCCAGTTCTGGACCTCGCCGGGCTGTACGACTCCGGAGCCGCCATCGGCGGGGTCCTGGTCGTCGAGACCGGAGAACGCGCACGGCGAATTCGAATGCGCGGGGCCCTGGGTGGGCTTGCCGTTACCGGTTACTTCGCCGGCGAATGCGGCACTCGGCGTGAGGCCCGCAACAGCTGCAGCGATCGCAGCCGCGAGCAAGTACTGCTTCTTCATCGTTACTCCACGCTCATGGACGACACTCCATCGTCGTCACCGCAGCGAACATAGTGAACGCCAGGCGCGCCGTCAAAGAACGAGTCGCTGCCGAACTGAACGGACGCCCTCGACAAACACTCCGATGAAGACACCATCCCAAGCACTCGACGAAGCGCTGCGATGATCCTCTGAACCCGCAGCCGATCGGTGTCGTTGGCCCAACAGGGCGAACGTTGTCTGACGCGGCACTCGTCGCCGCCTCGGAGCAGGGTGCGTTCCGGGCCGACCTCGATGACGTTGCCTTCCGGTTTCCTGAGCGTGGGGCACGGCCGGGTCAGCGCGTGCGCCGGCCGTCAAACCCAATCGGGCGGCACAGCTCCTGCCTCGGGCGCCGGTCCGGGTCGGCGAGGCGGGTGGGCCGAGAGCCGCGCCGGGAGGCCGACGCGGAGGTGGCCGTCGTCATCCTCGACGAAGACCTGACGCGAGCGGAACTGGGGCTCGCCCGCCATCTCACCGGGTGTGAGCGCGGGCGCAACCGGTGCCCCGGCCGCGGCGAGCTGCGCGACGGCGGTGTCGCGGTCGAGATCGGCGATCGCGCCGGCGACCGCGGCATTGCACGCGTCGATGCGGTCGAGTCGTTCCCCGTACGTCAGCGCCGCGAGGTCGCCGAGCCCGAGTGCGTCGCACACCGCCCGCCAGAAGTGATCTTCGGAGATGACCGCCAGCGTCACATACCCGCCATCGGCGGCGCGGAACACGCCGTACCCCGGTGAACCGCCGGCTGGGGTGTCACGATCGCGATGCGCGACTGTGTCGTACGGACCGACCCATGCCGCGCAGACGTCGGCCATTGCGACGTCGATGCGTTCGCCCTCGCCGGTCTGCACGCGCTTGGCCCATGCCGCGCAGATGAGCATTGCGGCGACGGTCCCGGCTGCGAGATCCGCGATCGGGACGCGCGGGATCAGCGGCGTCTCCGCGCCGCGTGGCGCAACCGCGCCCGCGAGCGCTTGGTAGTTCACGTCGTGCCCGACGCGGTCGACGTACGGGCCGGTCTGGCCGTACCCAGAGATCGAGCAATAGATGATCGCGTGGTTCACCGCGCGTATCGCGTCGTAGCCGACGCCGAGGCGGTCCGCGACGCCTGGACGCCAGCCTTCGCAGAACACATGGGCGCGGCCGGCGAGCTCGAGCGCGCGAGCGCGCCCTTCGGCAGTCCCGAGATCGAGAACGACACTCGACTTGTGCGACGCGATGCCGGCGAAGAGGACGGGAAACGTCCGCATCGGATCGCCGCCCGGCGGTTCGAGTTTGCAGACGTCGGCGCCCAAGTCGGCGAGCATCTGCGTCGCGTGAGGCACCGGTCGCCAGATGCCTGCGTCGAGAACGCGCATTCCGTCGAGCAGCCCGCTGGTCACGCTTGTCGGCTCCTGGCCCTACGTACGCTGCCCGGGCCCCGCTCGCTCACGTGATCGCGCCCGCTTCGTGAAGGCGCGCGAGTTCGTCGTCGTCGCAGCCGACGCGCTCGCGCAGGATCGCGCGAGTGCTCGTCCCGAGCACTTCGGCCGGCGCGAGGTCGTCGGCCCGGCCCGCGAACGAAATCGGCAGACGCGGGCCGAGGAAGCCGCTCGGCTCGGCCGCGTCCGGATGACGCAGCGGTTCGAGCAAGCCCCGGGCTTCGACTTGGGGATCGGCCGCCGCTTCGAGCGGCGTGCGGACGCGACCGGCGGGCATGCGGGCAGCCAGCATCGTCGCTTCGACGTCGGCCGCGCGACGTGTGCCGCTCCACGCTTCGATGGCGGCGTCGACAGCGCGCGCGGCCGCGGCGCGGGATCGTTGGTCGGGATACTCGTCGGCAAGTTCCGGCCGACCCATGCCTTCACACAACGCGCGCCACTGCGCGTCGCTGGTGCCGGTGGCAGACACCCAGCCATCGGCGCAGCGGTACGTGTTGATCGGCGCGCCGCGCGCGTCGGCGTTGCCGGAACGCACCGGCAAGCCGCGGTCGGCGTAGTGGTCGACAGCCTCGTCCCATACGAAGGAAGTGAGGACGTCGAGCATGGCGACGTCGACGAGTTGGCCGCGACCGGTGCGCTCGCGTTCCTGAAGCGCGGCGACGATGCCGAGTGCGGCGAACGTGGCCGTGGAATGGTCGGCAATCGTCGTTCCCGCGCGGAGAGGCGGCCCGTCGGCGAAGCCGGTGCGGGCCATGAAGCCGGAAGCGGCTTGCACGATGTTGTCCATCGCCGGCCGATCGGGGTCGGGCCCGCCTTGGCCGTAGCCGGAGATCGACGCATACACGAGGCGCCGGTTGGCGCTCGACAGATCGCCGTATCCCAGGCCGAAACCGTCCATCGCACCCGGCCGGGAGTTCTCGACGAACACGTCGGCGCCTTCGGCGAGCGCGGCGATCAGGCGGCGGCCGTCGGAGTGGGTGATGTCGATACCCAGGCTGCGCTTGCCGCGTGCTCGCTTCAGGAACGGCATCGCGATCGCGCCATCAACCGCGTCGGTGGTCGCGCCGCCCGCGGGATCCGCGAGGGGCGGGAGCCGCCGGCTCGCGGTCGGGACCGGCGACTCGATTGCGAGCACCTCCGCGCCGAGCGATGCGAGATAGAACGTGCACAACGGTCCGGAGACGAACCGGCTCACGTCGACGACGGTCACGCCCTCCAGCGCGCTCATTCGCTCCGGAGCCTCTCGCTCCTGAGCCTCTCGCGCAGCACGAACTTCTGCACCTTGCCGCTCGCGGTGCGCGGGAACTCGTCGATCGGAACCACGACCTCCGGCCACTTCTGGCGCGCCAGGCCGGCGGCTTCGAGGTGCGCCCGCACGGCCTCGAGGTCGGGCACGGGCTCGCCGGTTTGCATGCGCAGGAACGCGCACGCGCGCTCGCCCAGGCGCGGATCGGGTGCCGCGACGACCGCGACCTCCGCCACACCCGGGATGCGTACGAGCTGCTCCTCCACCTCGGCCGCGCTGATGTTCTCGCCGCCGCGAATGATGATGTCCTTCTTGCGGTCGGTGATCGCGAGATATCCGTCGGCATCGAGCACGCCGATGTCGCCCGTCATGTACCAGTCGCCGGCCGCGAACGCGTCGCGCGTGAGCGCGGGATCGGTGTAGCCGACGAAGCAGTCGGGACCTCGGCTCCAGATCTCGCCTGGGGTGCCGCGCGGAACGTCGCGGCCGTCGTCGTCGACGATGCGCAGTTCCACGCCCGGCAACGGCGCGCCGTCGGTATACAGCCGCTTCTCGCGCGGCGCGTCGCCGGTCATCCCGGTGATCGACGGGTGCTCCGTCGAACCGAACGCGCGGGTCGTCGTGATCCCGAGCGCTTCCGCCCGCTCCCCCACCGCGGCCGGTACCGCCGAACCACCCAGGCCGATGGTCGGCATCAGGCGCGCGTGCCGCTCGTCGAAGTCGGGGTGATCGAGCAGGCTGATCAAGAAGTACGTCGCGCCGCTCCCCGACAACACGTTCTCGGCGAGCATCGTGTGTAGGACGCGGCCCGGATCCCAGACGTCGATCAGCCAGATCGGTGCGCGCCGCTGAACGGGAAGCAGGAGAGCGGCGAGCATCCCGATGCCATGGCCGACCGGCGCGCCCACGAGCGTCGGCGGCCCGGCTGGCTGTATTGCACCGAGCTGGCGGATCTCGGCGCCGATGGTGCGATGGGAGTGCATCACCCCCTTCGGGTCCGACGTCGTT
Source organism: Acidimicrobiia bacterium (assembly GCA_040513235.1). Classification (GTDB taxonomy): domain Bacteria; phylum Actinomycetota; class Acidimicrobiia; order IMCC26256; family PALSA-610; genus JANNHK01. The sequence goes on from JBEVDP010000220.1 coordinate 5,203, forward strand.
CCCGACGTGTACGCGATGAGGGCAGGCGCGGTCGGGTCGACGGGCGCCGGCTGCGCGATCGGATCGTCGGCAACGAGGTCGGCGAAGCGGAGATAGGAACCGTCGCTGTCGCCGACGACCGCGGCCCATTCGAGGTCGGGCAGGTCGGGCGCCATCGCGTCAAGGTTGGCGACGTAATCAATGTGCCCGAACGAGTCGGCCGTGATGAGTGCCTTTACCCGGGTACGGGCGAGGATGTAAGCCACTTCCTTCGGGCCATAGAAGTGCACGATCGGCACGACGATCGCGCCGAGGTACGCGATCGCGTAGAACGTCGCGGCGGCTTCGGCCCAGTTCGGCAACTGGAACGCGACCGGGTCGCCGGGGCCGATACCCCGAGCACGAAGCCCGGTCGCGACGCGGCGAGCCAGGCCATCGACCTCACGGAGCGTGCCGCGGTAGGGCCGGCGATCGGACACGACGCAGAAGTCGGCGGCGGCAGCATCGTGCAGGCCGACCGACAGGAACGCGCCGAGGGACCGGTCGTCCCAGAACCCTTCGCGCACGTATTGCTCAGCGCGCTCCGGCGCGATTGTCCGCTGCTCGAACTCCACGGCGGGAGTTTTACACGGCCGGTTCGCGGGCGCGCCGGAGCTCGGCGAGGAATTGGTAGCCGAACAGGCTCGGCCAGACGGTGACCGCGGCGCGGTCGACGCGACCGAGTGCGCGTGACGCGCGTCCCGCCGAATCGCGGCCGCCGCGGCCGAGCACCTCGAAGGGCAGGCCCAACGGCTGTTCGCGCTCGATCTCGAATCCGGCGTTCGCGACCAGCTGGGCGAACGTACGCCGAGTGAAGAACCGCACGTGGCCGGCGTCGAAGATCCCACGTCGTTCGTACGCGAACCGACCGCTGGCGACGCGAACGCGCGCGTACCAGTGCCCGAAGTTCGGGACGCATGCCACCAGGACGCCGTTTGGCGCGAGCAGTTCACGCGCGTCGGTGAGCACGCGATCTGGGCGGCGGACGGGCTCGAGCACGGCGGCCGCGATGATCACGTCGAACCGCCCCGCGACCGCGTCGCCGATCCCCTGGTCCAGATCGGCGCGCACGAAGGAGTCGACGCGGTCGCGCACGCCGTCGGCTTCGTCGACATCGATGCCCGTGACGTGATGGCCGCGTTTGCGCAACTCTTCGGCGAGCTGCCCACCCGCGCACCCGAGATCGAGGATGCGGGCAGGTGGACGGGGCGCGACCCACGCGACGATCTGCTCGTGCGACGAGAGCTCGCCTTCTTTCACCTCGTAATCGCGGGACGCGAACGTGGTGTCGCCCGAGCCGAACCCGATCTTGTGCATGCGGTAACGAACGACATCGGTGACGACGTCGCGCGCGTATCCCATCCCGTTGACGTAACAGATCTCGTCGCCGTAATACGTGGGGATCGGCACCTCGACGATGCGTTTCCCCGACTCGACGAGCTGGATGATGATCTGGGTGTCGAAGTCGAAGCCGTCGTGGTTCTGTTCGAACGGGATCTCGGCGAGCGCGGCGACGCGATAGGCGCGGTAGCCGCTGTGCCACTCCGTCAGGTCAGTGCCCATCACCGTGTTCTGGAACGTCGTGAGGATGCGGTTCCCGACGAACTTGTAGAGCGGCATGCCGCCTCGGCGGGCATCGCCCTTCTCCATCATGCGCGACCCGAGCACCGCGTCGCACTCGCCGTCGACGATCGGCGCCACGATGTTGGGCAGCTCCTCAGGGGCGTATTGACCGTCGCCGTGGAGGAGGACGACGACGTCGAGACCGTGTTCGATGGCCCACCGGTACGCGGCCTTCTGATTGCCGCCGTACCCGAGGTTGCGTTCCTGGCGGATGACCGTCAGCGGCAGCTCGGACAACTGCTGGTAGCCGAGACCGACGAGGAATGTGGAGTCGTCGCTCGCGTCGTCGGAGACGAGGACGGCAGAGATACGCGGCGCGAATTCCGGCGGAATCCGATCGAGCACCGTCGCCAGCGTCGACGCCGCGTTGTACGCCACGACGACGATGCCGATTCGGGGCTGCATCGGCGTGACGGTAGCAGGGCTCGGGTAGTACGTCGGGATGCCGAGCCGTGATCCCGAAGGGAACGAGTTCTGCTATTGAGCGCGCGTGACGGCGGCGTTCCGGTCTAGACGCGAGGCAAGCCCAGGACGCGTTCAGCGATGATGTTGCGCTGCACTTCGCTC
>JBEVDP010000221.1:0-2634 GCA_040513235.1 Acidimicrobiia bacterium
GTCGACGCGGGCGGCAAAGGCTTCACGCTGTTGCTCGACGCCCTGCTGGAAGTCACCGATGGTCGACCGATCCCGGAACCTGAAAACGTCGCGACGCCCGCGGTCGTCGAAGCGCACATGCGGGGCGACAACATCGCGGGGTTGCGATACGAGGTCATGTATCTCCTCGACGCGCCCGACGCAACGATCCGCGACTTCAAGAGTGCATGGGGCGCGATCGGGGACTCGATCGTGGTCGTCGGCGGCGACGGCTTGTGGAACTGCCACATCCACACGAACGACATCGGCAGCGCGGTCGAAGCCGGCATCGACGCGGGCCGGCCGTACAAGATCCAGGTCACCGACCTCATCGAGCAGGTCGAAGAAGAGCAGTGGGTGCGCGACGCGGGAGTGGTCGAGACGCCCACATTGCCGGTTGTCGAGACCGCGGTCGTCGCAGTGGGTGTCGGCGACGGCGTACGGCGCCTGTTCACCAGTCTCGGCGTGCAACAAATCGTCGCGGGTGGTCAGTCGATGAATCCGTCGACGGCGCAGATTCTCGATGCGGTCGAGGCGTGCAACGCCGAGTCGGTCGTGGTGCTCCCGAACAACAAGAACATCGTGCCGGTGGCGCGCCAGGTCGACGATCTCACGACCAAGCAGGTCACCGTCGTGGCGACCGCGAGCGTGTGCGAAGCGCTCGCCGCACTCGTCGACTACGACCCGAGCGCGCCGATCGCGGGCAACGACTCCGCGATGACGGCGGCCGTTGAGCGCGTGCGTACTGGGGAGGTGACCCAAGCCGTGCGCGATTCGGTCGCACCGAGCGGACCGATCAAGCAGGGCGACTGGCTCGCGCTTGCACGGGACGGAATTGTCGCGGCCGTCGCGACGCCGGGCGACGCGGTGTGCACGCTGCTCGCTCACCTCGTGGACGACGACAGCGAACTCGTCACTGTGCTCGTCGGTGGTGACGCGCCGGCGCAGGAAACGCAGCGGATCCGGGAGCACATCGAGTTGCAGTTCCCGCACGTCGAGGTCGAATTCCACGACGGTGGTCAGCCGCTGTACCCGTACCTCGTCGGCGTGGAGTAGATGCCCACCGGCGATCCGCCGCTGACGCTGGCCGACCTGCGCGGCATCGAGACGTCCCGCCTCAAGGGTGTCGGCGCGTCGCTCGAAGAGCGCCTGCGCGACCTCGACATCGAGAACGTGCTCGACCTCCTGCAGCACTATCCGCGCCGATGGGTCGACCGCACGAAGAAGGCCGATATCGCCGAGCTCCAGGTGGGGGAGGAGGCGACGGTCTTCGCCGAAGTGCAGCGCGTGCACGGCCGGCGCACGCGTCAGGGCCGTTCGCTCGTCGAAGTCGTCGTGTCCGACGGCACGTCGCTGCTCAACGTCACCTTCTTCAACCAGCCGTGGCGCGACAAGCAACTCGCCGTCGGCACCGAAGCCGCGTTCTTCGGGAAGCTCGACGTGTACCGCGGGAAGCGGCAGATGACGAACCCGGTCGTCGACGTGATCGGTCGCGCCGGCACCGACGAGAAGACGGGCGTGATCGTGCCCGTGTACCCGCAGTCGGGCAAGGCCGAGGTGTTCACATGGCAGTTGCGCGCGCTCGTGGGCGACGCCCTGGCGCGGTGCGCGGCCCGCGGGTTCGCCGACCCGCTCGACGAGGAACTGCTGGATCGGGAAGACCTCGTCGATCGCACGACGGCGTTGCGCGCGATCCACAGTCCCGACTCGATGGCCGAGCTGACCGCGGCGAAACGGCGCTTGATCTTCGACGAGTTCCTGCGCATGCAGGTCGGGCTGGTCGCCCGCAAGCGGGCGCTCGCGGCCGATTCCGAAGGCATCCTCCACGATGTCGACGGCGCGCTGGCCGGCGCGTTCATCGCGAACCTTCCGTTCGCGCTCACCGGCGATCAGGAGCGCGCGATCGAGGAGATCACCCACGACATGGCGAGCCCGGCGCCGATGCACCGGCTCTTGCAGGGCGACGTCGGTTCCGGCAAGACCGTCGTTGCGTTCGCCGCGCTCCTGGTCGGCGTGCAGGGCGGGTACCAGGGCGCCTTCATGGCGCCGACCGAAGTGCTCGCCGAACAGCACTACCTCGGTTCGCTGCGGCTGCTCGACGGGCTGACCGTCCCCACGACGGGTTCGTTACTCGCGGAACGGCCGGTGCGGGTCGAGCTGTTGACCAACCGCACAACCGCGGCCGAACGGCGCCGGATCGCGAAGGGCCTCGCCGACGAAGAGGTCGACATCCTCGTCGGCACGCACGCGTTGCTCTACGAGGACGCGGCCTTCACCCGCCTGGGTGTCGCGGTGATCGACGAGCAGCATCGCTTCGGTGTGGAACAGCGCGCGCTGTTGCGAGGCAAGGGCCGCGAGCCCGATGTGTTGGTGATGACGGCGACGCCGATCCCCCGCACCGCGGCGATGCTCGTGTACGGCGATCTCGACAAGTCGGAGCTGCGCGAGATGCCGCCGGGTCGCACGCCGATCACCACGAAGATGGTGGACCCGAGCCCCCTCTCGCACGCGGCCGCGTGGAAGCAGTTGCGCGACGAGGTCGAAGCCGGCCACCAGGCATACGTGGTGTGCCCATTAGTGGAGGAGAAGGGAAAGATCGAGGCCAAGGCAGCTTCC
>JBEVDP010000222.1:0-9686 GCA_040513235.1 Acidimicrobiia bacterium
CCTTCGACGACCCCGACCTCGCAATTGACTGGCCGCTGTCCGTGACCCTTGTCTCGCCGCGCGACCAGAGGGGCCTCCAGCTCGCGGCCGCGCTGCGACTACTTCCCTGAACGCTTCGCAGATCTCGCACAACATGTCGATCGGGTGCGACGGGTGCCCCGCGCCCGCCTAACGCCGGGTTGTGTGAGATGCTGCGAACCGAAACTCGCACGGCGGAGGGCGTTCCGGGGTATCGTAGCTACGGCAATGGCTGGGCCCTCTACCTCCAAGTCGAAGCCCGCGCCCTCGCACGCGGATGAGGAGGACGCGGCTGCTTTGCTCGCGCAGCGCGCTGCGTCCCTCGCAGAGCGCTTCGATCCCGTGCCCGACTCGGTGGTCGATGCTGCGCGAGCCGCGTTCGCGAGCCGCGCCGTCAATGAGCTCGGGCGCGACGGCGAGGGCGACGCTGACAGCGGCGGCGGCGACGACAACGACGACACTGACGGCGGCGACAGCAACCGCTGACGGCCGCGTACTCGCTCGACGCGCCTAGATTGTCAACCAGTCGGACTGCCAGGTGTAATCGTCGCCGGACCCGTGCGCCACGAGACTTGCAGTACCCGCGGGCACAATCGTTGGCCCAACGTGACCATCACTTGTGCACGGGAGCGAGATCAGTGGCTGGAACGGACGCCGCAGAGAGAGGACGAGCGGCCGCGCTCGCGTGATCACGGTACCGCCGAGTTGGCACTGCCGCGCGTCCCTCGTCACGGTCAAGACGATGTCAAAGCCTTCGCCGTGGAGCATCAGCACCCGGTGCGCCGGTCTCATGGGTTCGGGCATGCTCAGTGACGAATCGAACACGATGTCGACGCAAGGCGCAGGCGGGATGCGACGCTCACGAAACGCCCGCCGGGCGGCGAGGGTTACGTAGAACGGCGGTCGTAGGAAAAGCCGTTGCCACCACGCGCTCATCTTCATCACCCCCACCGTTCTGTCCTCGGACAGCGCGAGCGGCCCGCGCCTCACACGCCGCTCTCGGGGATCAGAAACGTCACGCTCGACGGGTCACCGACGAGGCGCGACGTGCGAGGCTACGCCGATCAAGAGGCGTCGTACTCGAGGGAGATACCTCGACTTGCGGCCAACCTCCGGAGGTGCTCGAGGCAGCGTGCGCGTGTCGGCCCGATACTTCCGGTCGGCATCTTCAGCGCCTCGCCGATCTCGACGTAGCTAGGCCGCGCCTCGTCAGTAAGGAACTGGAGCAGGAGCTGGCACCGAGGCGGAAGAGCCGTGATCAACTCCCACAGTTCGCGATCGCGCACCTCGGTGAGGATGGCCGAGTCGACGCTGGTATCGTCGGCGCCCACAAGATCGAGAAAGTCGTCGTCCCTGGCCGGGCCCTGGCGAGCGGCGATGCGCAGGACGCGTAGCGACTCGTTCCGCGCGGTCGTCGCCAGCCACGCGCCGATCCGATCCGGTTGCTCTATCCGGTCCAGGTGCTCGACGAGCCGTAACCAGGTCGTCTGCGAGACATCCGCCGCGTCCGCTGCGCTCAGACGATGCCGGCGCGCAATCGCCCAGACCATGCCCGCGAAACGATCGACGATGGCGTCCCAGGCTCTGGCGTCCCCGTCGATAGCTCGGACTACAAGTTCGGTGAGCGGACGCGTCTCACCGGCTCTCGCCTCTACTTGGCTTGATTCCCCTCGCACCGTTTTCCGCCCTTTTCCCGCAGCCCCAAACGCAGCGGTCCGTTGGAGCACGTACCCTCTGCGTTTGCGTCATGCTGCCATCTGCGGAGCGTGCTTGCAACCTCGAACGTTTACTCCGCGCGAGATGTCACAGTTGCATCGCGAGCCACGGTGCCACGTTCCCAGACGGGCCGTGGCACCCTCGCGGGATGAACCTCGCAGGCGGGAAGGGCTGAGTGCCGGGAGCGCGCCGTATCGCCCTGCTGGCCGCCGCCGCGTTCGCGATCACGCTCGCCGGCGTGTTCCTCGGCCTCCTCGTGCGAGGTCCCCTGTCTGCCTGGATCGATCGTGACGTCGACCACCCTGCGCGCTCCTTTTCGGAGTCCCACAACAACGAGACCGCGGTCTCGTTGTCGCGGCGATTGGACGACCTCGGCGAGGCGCGCGTCACCGGCGCGATCGCCGTCGTCGCGGGAGCCGTGTTGTGGGGACGTCGACGCACGCCTCGCCCAGCACTGCTGCTCGCTAGTGGCTTCGTAGGGGCGGCCTTCATCACTGTCGTCGTGAAGCGGGCCGTCAGCCGCCAGCCGGCGTCTGGGCCGATCCCAGGATTCTCGCCCGGCACGTTCCCCTCGGGGCACACACTGTTCGCCCTGACCGTATATGGGTGCCTGGCCGTGCTCGTACTCCGATCTGGTGCCCCCGCGCTCGTGCGTTGGGCGACCGCCAGCGTCCTCCTCGGGATATCGGTGGCAATTGGGCTGACGCGCGTGTACCTCCTCGATCATTTCCTGACCGACGTCCTCGGCAGCATCCTCCTCGGCATCACCTGGGTGCTCGTCGCCGCGGCGCTGATCGGCGACGGAGGGCTGCCGGGCCGCGGCGGCCAGAGGTCGGGTGACGCAGCGAGACACGACGGAACTGTTGTATCTCGAGCGGGCGAGTCTGCTCCTTTCGAGTGAGCAGAGCTAGGCCGCTCAGTTGTGGCGCGGCCGAGGGCGGAAAGGCACCTATGAAGGTCGCGGTACTAGGGCTGGGCTATGCGGGCATGGTGTCTGCGGCCTGCCTGGCCAGTAAAGGGCACGACGTTTGGGGCGTGGATGTCGACGCCAGCAAGTCACGACTCGTCAACGACGGTGCGAGCCCGGTCGTCGAACCTGGTCTCGACGTCCTGATCAGCGACGCGGTTCGCCGCGGCACACTGCGCGCGACAACCGACATCGACGCCGCGGTCGATGGCGCCGACATTGTGCTCGTTTGCGTCGGCACGCCCGCGACCGATCACGGACGCGTCGACCTCCGCCAGGTTGAAGCTGCCGTCAGCGACATCGGCCGGGCGTTCAGGACTACCGCGCCTCCGCCGCGTGGCCGGCGCAGCGTGGTCATCCGCAGCACCGTTCCGCCGGGGACGGTCGAGGAGCTCGTTCGCCCCACGCTGGCACGGTTCGCACCCGCTGGTTGTTCCTACGGCGTCGCGATGGTTCCCGAGTTCCTACGGGAAGGCTCGGGCGTCAGCGACTTCTTCGCCCCGCCGTTCACTGTGATTGGCACCGATGACGCACTCGTGGGAAGTGACGTCGCCGAGCTGTTCAGCGGCTTCGACGCGCGCGTGCACATCGTCGCGACGAGGACTGCCGAGGCCCTCAAGTACGCGTGCAACGCCTTCCACGCGACCAAGGTCTCGTTCGCGAACGAGATCGCGCGTCTGTTCCGCGGCATGGGTATCGACTCCCGCGTCGTGATGGAGCTGTTCTGCGAGGATGACCAGCTCAACATTTCGCCGGCCTACCTGCGTCCAGGCTTCGCGTTCGGGGGCTCGTGCCTCCCAAAGGACTTGCGTGCGCTTCTCTACCTCGCGCGCGTCAACAGCGTCGACCTGCCGATGCTCTCGGCGACGCTCGAATCGAACGAAATCACGATCAGCGACGTCGTGGACCGGATCATCGCTCACGGCGGCCGCAACGTCGCGGTACTCGGACTCAGCTTCAAGATGGAGACGGACGACCTGCGCGAGAGCCCGAACGTGATCTTGTGCGAGACCTTGCTCGGTAAGGGCTACAACATCCGAATCTACGACCCGATCGTCAAGCCGGCGCGCCTCATCGGCACGAACCAGAGCTACGTCGAATCGAAGCTGTCGCACTTGCAACGGCTGCTCACCGATTCAGTCGGCGATGCACTGGCCGGCGCCGACGTCGCCGTCGTCTCGTCGCGGGACCCGTTGGTAGTCGCCGCGCTGGTCGCCACCCCACCGCCATTGGTCGTCGACATCAGCGGGCGCCTCGGCCCACAGGTCGAGAGAGTGCCCGGCTACTGGGGGATTGGATGGTGAAGCTCGCGCTCCGGCGCCGTAGCGCCCGCGCTCGACCGCGCGTCCTCATCATCGTCCAGAACCTGCCCGTGCCCTTCGACCGACGCGTCTGGCTCGAGTGCCAGGCGCTCACCAACGCCGGCTACGAAGTCCACGTTGTGTGCCCGAAAGGCCCGGGCGACCCGACGTTCGAGGTCGTCGACGGCGTTGCATTGCACAAGTACCGGCCCAGCCCAGGCGGCTCGGGCATGCGCGGGTATCTGGTCGAGTACTCGTGGTCGCTGCTCATGACGACGTGGCTGACCGCCCGCGCTTCTCGACGCGGGCGGTTCGACGCAATCCAAACGTGTAACCCACCTGACATCTTCTGGACGCTCGGCGCGGCGTTCCGGGTACTGGCAGGCACGCGGTTCGTCTACGACCAGCACGACCTATGTCCCGAGCTATACGAGTCCCGGTTCGCGACCGCGTCGCCCGCGGTGGGGAGGGTGTTGCGAGCGCTCGAACGTTGCAACTACGGCGTCGCGGACCGCGTCATCGCAACGAACCAGTCGTACGCGCGGGTCGCACAGAACCGCGGCCGTAAGCAAGCCGCCGACGTCACCGTCGTGCGGACGGGACCAGACGCCGATGCACTGCGACGCCGGACCCCCGTTCCGGAGCTCAAGCGCGGGCGGCGGCACCTCGCCGCATACATCGGAGTCATGGGACCGCAGGACGGCGTCGACTACGTAGTCCGGGCCGCGTACGAGATCGTGCACAACCTGGGCCGCACTGACATCGCGTTCACCATCATGGGTAGCGGCGACTGCTTCGACGAGCTCGTCGCGTTGCGCGACGAACTCGGCCTCCACGATCACGTCGAGTTCACGGGCCGCGTCCCTGACGACACTGTCGCGCAGGTCCTCTCGACAGCCGACATTGGCCTATCTCCAGATCCAAAGAACCCGCTCAACGACGTCTCCACGATGAACAAGACCCTCGAATACATGGCGTACGAGCTGCCCGTCGTTGCCTTCGACCTTCACGAGACCCGCGTGTCTGCGGGTGGGGCGGCCGTCTACGCGGAGCCCAACCGCATCGATGAGTACGCCCGGTCGATTGTCGAGCTCATCGACGACAACGACCGGCGCGAGAAAATGGGTGCTGTCGGGCGTCGCCGCATCGAGGCAGAGCTGGCTTGGGTTCATCAGCGGACGAAGTACGTCGACGTGTACGACGCACTCCTGCGGCAGGCGGAACCCGCGCCGGTCGAGCGCGTCGCTGCAACGACAGATCGCTGATCTCATGTGCGGCATCGCCGGGACCTATCAGTGGCCCGATGGCGAAAATCTCGCAGGCACGATGGCCGATCTCCTCGCCCATCGCGGTCCCGACGGGCATGGGCTGTACAACCACCAGACGCCGCGTGTGAGCTGCGCGCTGGCCCATCGCCGCCTGTCGATCATCGACCTCAGCGACGCAGGCAGCCAGCCGTTCGTCAAGGACGGACTAGCTCTCTCGTACAACGGCGAGCTCTACAACTACCGCGAGTTGCGCGCCAAGCTGGTCGCGGCAGGTGTGAGATTTCGCTCCGATTCTGACACCGAGGTTGTGCTCGAGGCGTGGCGCCGATTCGGTCCGGCGGCGCTCGAGTTGTTCCGAGGGATGTTCGCGTTCGCCCTGTTCAACGAACGCACGGGCTCGCTCGTGCTCGCACGCGACCAGCTCGGAATCAAACCCCTCTACTACCTGGCTCGCGGCGGCGGCGTTGTGTTTGCGTCAGAACTCAAGGCACTGGCGCGAACAGTCGGACACGAACTCGAGATCGACCCGGCGACGCTGGTGTCATCGATGCTCTACTACTGGGTGCCCGACCAGCGGTGCGCTTTCAAGGGCGTGCGCAAGTTGTCGCCGGGAACATGGGCCGAGTTCCGGGCTGACGGCTCCGAAGTGGTCCACAGCTACTGGTCGATCGCTGACGTCGCCGCCGAGGCCGCGACCAACCCGCCCGTCGACCTTGGACCCGTAATTGAGGAGGCAGTCGCCGCTCACCTCGTGGCCGACGTCCCCGTGTCGACGATGTTGTCGGGCGGGCTCGACTCGAGCATCGTGAGCGTGCTGGCCAAGCGGCACAACGAAGCGATCGACGCTTACACGATCGCATTCCGGCCCGAGGACCAACGCCGCGAAGCGATGCCAGACGACGCGGTCTACGCGCGCAAGGTTGCGGCGCGTTACGGAATCGCGTTGCACGAGATCGAGATCGCGCCCAAGGTCGCCGAACTGTTGCCGCGCGTCGTCGACTTGCTCGACGAGCCCATCGGCGACCCAGCCGCTATCAACACCCTGTTGATCTGCGAGGCCGCGCGTGCCGCAGGTGTCAAGGTGATGCTCTCCGGCATGGGAGCTGACGAACTCTTCGGCGGCTACCGCAAGCATCTGGCCTGCGTTTTCGCCGCCCAGTACCAGCGACTTCCGCAGCCGGTTCGGCGCGGCGTCGTTCGTCCGATCGTCGAACGGCTTCCCGTCGCGGTCGGCAACCGCGGCCTGCGACCTGCGCGTTGGGCGAAGCGCTTCGTCACCTTCGCCGACCTGTCCGAGGAGTCGGCGTTCCGCCGCAGCTACACCCTCTACGACCCTGGGGCGCTCGGCGCGCTCATAGGACCCGAACTTGCGCCGTATGTCTCGGAGGTCATCGAGGAACACCGGCAGGTCTACGACGACACCACAGTGCCGGACCACGTGAACCGCATGTGCCTCGCCGACGCCCGGCTGTTCCTCCCGGGGCTGAACCTCGCGTACACGGACCGGGCGAGCATGGCCGCGTCGGTGGAGGTCCGCGTCCCGTTCGTCGACGTCGAGGTTGTGCGAGCTGCATTCTCACAGCCGGGCCGGGCAAAGGTGAAGAACCGGTCCGGCAAGGTTGCGCTAAAGCACGCCGCTGAGTCGTGGCTTCCGAAGGAGATCGTGCACCGGCCCAAGGCGTCCTTCGGAGCGCCGATTCGCGCGTGGATCGCGAGCGACCTGAGCGAGTTGGTTGACGACGTCCTCGTGGGCGGCGAACTGGTCCGCTCGGGACTCCTGCAACGGAGCGCGGTGAATCATCTGATCGACGAGGAACGGACGGGCCGCGAGGACCGCGCCAAACAGATCTGGCAATTGCTCAGTCTCGAGCTCTGGTATCAGCAAGCTCGGGCAGTGGGCGTTCGCGCCTGAGGGAACGAAAATGAAACAAGTCGCGCAGAACTACAAATCGGGCGAGCTCCTCGTCCTCGATGTCCCCCCGCCCGTGTGCAAACCGGGCGGCGTCCTTGTTCGTTCCCTGTACTCGCTCATATCGACGGGTACCGAGATGATGAAAGTCGGCGAAGCGAAGCTCTCACTGTTGGGCAAGGCACGCGCCCGGCCCGACCAGCTGCGCAAGGTCGTTGACACGGCCATGCAGTTGGGCCCGGCCGAGGCCTACAAACGTGCCGCGAGCAAGCTCGACTCCTTTACGCCGCTCGGTTACTCCCTGACCGGCGTCGTCGAACAGGTCGGACCGGGCGCCGAGGAGTACTCGGTCGGTCAGCTCGTCGCGTGCGCAGGGAACGACCACGCCCTGCACGCGGAAGTGAACTGGGTGCCCGTGAACCTCTGCGTGCCAGTGCCCGTCGGGGTTCCTGCCGAGCACGCTGCCTTCGCGACCGTTGGTGCCATTGCAATGCACGGCGTACGCCGCGCCGAGGTGCAGCTCGGCGAGTTGGCGTGCGTGATCGGGCTCGGCCTCGTCGGCCAGCTCGTGGTGCAGTTGCTCGTTGCTGCAGGTGTCCGGGTCGTCGGATTCGATGTTGTCGCTGGACGTTGCGGAACGGCGGAAGCAGCAGGCGCGCTGGCGTGCGCGACGCCCGACCCCGAAGGGATCGCGCAGGTTGAAGCGGTGGTCGCGGCGGCAACCGGCGGCCTCGGCGCCGACCACGTGTTCATCGCGGCGGGCGGCGCGTCGAACGACCCTGTGCACATCGCGGCGCGCATCGCCCGCGACCGCGCCCGGGTTGTCGATATCGGCAAGACCAGTCTCGACCTGCCTTGGAACGCGTACTACGAGAAGGAGCTCGACGTCCGCTTCTCGCGCTCGTACGGACCGGGCCGTTACGACGAACGGTACGAGCTCGACGGCATCGACTACCCCGCGGGCTACGTCCGTTGGACAGAGCGCCGCAACCTCGCCTGCTTCGTCGACCTTGTCGAGCGCGAAGCGCTCCCGATCGAGCTCCTGGTCTCGGGCACGTTCCCGGTCGAACAGGCGACCGCGGTATATGCGGGCCTCGCCGACCACACACTCGATGGGCTGGGCTACCTATTCGAATACCCAGCGGCATCAGGTGAGAAGCCCGTGCCGGTCACCGCGGTTACCGGCGTTGCCCCCCGAACGGCGCGGCCCGTCGCGTCTCGCGCGGGTGCATTGCGGATCGGCTTCGTCGGCGCCGGCAACTACGCAACGTCGATGCTGCTGCCCCACCTCAAGAACGACCAGCGCGTCGAACTCGCCCGGGTCGCCACGACGCGTCCATTGTCGGCGATGAACGCGCAACGCCGCTTCGGCTTCCGGGACGCGACCACAGGCGCCGAGACTGTGCTCGAAGACGACGACATCGACGTCGTCTTCATCGCGACGCGGCACCATTCGCATGCCGAGCTGACGTGTCGCGCGCTCGAACGCGGCAAGGCGGTTTTCGTCGAGAAGCCGCTCGCGCTATCGGTTCACGAGCTCGACCGCGTGCTGGATGTCGTCGCGCGAACCGGCAATGACCGGCTCATGGTCGGCTTCAACCGCCGCTTCGCGCCGCTGCTGACCGGGATGAAGTCCCGTTTCAGCCGGGATTCCTCACCGGCGTCGGCGCGCTACCTCGTCAATGCTGGCCGCCTGGATCACCGAAGCTGGTACGCGAACGAGAACCTCGAGGGGTCGCGCTTCGTCGGTGAGGGCGGTCACTTCATCGACACGCTGAGCTGGTGGTTCGACGCCCGCCCGACCGAGGTGCACGCGGTCCCGGGCCGCCACTCCGATGATGTGCATGCGACGCTCCGCTTCGACGACGGATCCGTCGCCACCGTCGATTACGTCACTGACGGCAGCAGCCGTTTTCCGAAGGAGACGTTCGACGCGATCGGTGGCGGCAGAAGCGCGCGTCTCGACAATTTCAAGGCCGCGACAGTGTGGTCAGGCCGGCGACGGAGCGTGCAACGCGCATTGACACGCGTTGACAAGGGGCAGCGGGGCGAACTCGACCGCTTCCTAGATGCGGTTCGGCGCGCCGAGCCAATGCCGATCGCGCTCGCGTCGCTCGAGTCCACGACGCGCGCCACCCTCGCCGTTGCCAGCAGCCTCGTTTCGGGACGAGCCGAGACACCGTGACGCCCGACCAAGTCCGCTGGTATGTCGAACGCGCGCGACGCATGTCGCCCGGCGACGCAATGACGCGTGTTCGCGACCAAGCGCGCCAGCGGGCGTGGCAGCGCCGACGCGTGCGGCCGGGCCAGACCGTCGCGCCGGTACAGGCACGACGACCGCGGCCGTTCCCGACGACGCTCGACCTTGCACTCGCGTCGGAGGTCCCCGCACCAGCGCGTGCGGCGCTCGTCGCGGCGGCCGAGCGGTTGCGCAACGGGCATTGGGACACGTTCGGCATCGAGCGTCGCGATCTCGTTGCGCCCGACTGGTTCCTCGACCCGGTGAC
>JBEVDP010000223.1:0-2528 GCA_040513235.1 Acidimicrobiia bacterium
CGTGACCGGCGTCGAACCCGATGACGACCGGATCAGCGACGCGGTGCTGCGCCTTGTAGCTCAGCGGCACGGTTCGATCAGCGCCGAGCACGGCATCGGGACCGCTAAGCGGCGGTGGGTGCATCTCACGCGATCAGAGACGGAGCTGCGCGCATTTCGAGCGATCAAGAACGCGCTCGATCCGCGCGCGACGCTGAATCCGAACGTGCTGCTTCCCTGACTAGCCCGCCCGGGCGAACGTCCGCCGGTACGAGGTCGGTGGCGTGCCGACCGTCCGAAAGAAGTGCACGCGCAGGTTGGCCGCGGTTCCGAACCCGCACGCCTGCGCCACGCGGTCGATGGGCACGTCGGTCGTCTCGAGGAGGTGACGCGCGTGCGCGACTCGTTGATGGAGCAACCAGCGCAGCGGTGTCGTGCCGGTCGCGGCGCGGAACCGGCGCATGAACGTCCGGCAGCTCATCATCGCGTGCGCGGCCATGTTCTCGACGGTGAGCGGCTCGGAAAGGTTCTTGACGATCCAGTCGAGCGTCGGCCCCAGCGTGTTCGCATCGCCCGTGTCGGGTACGGGCTGGTCGACGAACTGCGCCTGGCCGCCGTCGCGATGCGGTGGCACCACCATGCGGCGGGCGACGGCATTCGCGATCGCGCTGCCGTAGTCGCCGCGCACGATGTGCAGCGAGAGGTCGATGGCACCGGCCGTGCCCGCGGACGTCAGCACGGAACCCGCCTCCACATAGAGGACGTCGGGGATCACCTCGATCGCGGGGAACTCGGCCGCCAGCCGGGCCGCGTACATCCAGTGCGTCGTCGCCGGCCGGCCGTCCAGCACGCCCGCTTCCGCGAGTGCGAACGCGCCGCTACAGAACGACACCAGCCGTGCGCCTCCGTCATGAGCGGCGCGCAGCGCGGCGACAAGAGCACGGGACGGTGGGAGGTCGGGGAGCTGCGCGGGGATGATGACCGTGTCGGCCGTCGCGATCGCGTCGAGACCGTGCCGGATCTCGACCACGAACGCGCCCAGATCGACGCGTGGTTCTTCGGCGCAAACGACGAACTCGTACCAGGGAACGCCGAGCTCGGGCCGCTCGAGGCCGAACACCTCGCACGCGACCGCCAGCTCGAACGGGTGGTTTCCGGGCTGGACGACAGCGACGACGCGATGCGGTGGGATGCGGGGTTCGGGCATTGGCAGGATCCTATCGCTCAGGGGCAATCCTGCCACTCGTCGCCCGGACAGTCGAGGCCCATGATCAAGCCATGTTCGATGCGTACTGCCCTGATCACGGCGCGCGAGTGCTGCTCCCCGCTCGTCACATCCTCGCCATGGAAGCCCGGCCCGGCTGCGTCGTCATTCGGATGCGTTGCTGGTGCGGCGCCGTGGCCCGGGCCGAGCTGTCGGGTCGCACCAACCCGGTCGCGGCGTAGCGCGCCGCGCTGCTCCAAACGGAAGACGTGTGATCCGGTTGTCGGCTTGACAACCGTGCAATTCAGGCCAGACTGGGGCGTACTTGCCGCATCGGCCGTGGCGCCCCGTGCTGATGCGGTTGCTCGAGTCGTCGCGCGCACGGACCGCCCGCCGTCGCCCGGCGACTCGAGCGCGCGAGCGTGCGGGATCAGATCGGATCCACGGTCCGGGCCGGGTCGCCGTCAGGGAGGTACTCCTGCGCCCACTTCATGCGCTTCCAGTCGGGAATGGGCGCGGCCGCGGCGGGCTTCGGGACGAACGGCGACCGCTCGACCGGTTCCATCTTGTGGATGTAGCGATTGCAGTTCGGGAACACCTGCGTCGTCTGCACGCGCACGACGCCGATCGCACCCGGCATCTCGGCACACAGCGGGTCTTCGAGCGCAACGGTCGCGACGCCGTTCACCCGCAACCGGTTCGGTCGCACGAAATCGATGAACAGCATGCCGACGTGGGCCTGCGCGGAGATATTGCCGAGCGACAAGAACATGCCGTTGCCGTCGAACACGGGGAACGCAAGCGTCCGCTCGTCGATGACGCGCACGAAGCCCGGCTCACCGCCCTTGTACGAGCACTGCGGATGGCCTTCGGCGTCGCACGTCGCGAGGAAGAACATGTCGCGCGATTCGATGAACGTCTTGGCGTGCTCGTCGATCGTTTCGGCCACGAGCAGCTCGTCGATGCGATCCGCGATGCGGCGCGAGTCGAACCGGTCCTGCCACGCTCGATGGTCGTCGTTGAAGGTCATAGACATCTCTTCCGCTCAGAGGGCCGCTCGGGCCCCGGCTCGGGCGGCGCCCGATACGTGCGCCGCTGTTCCTCGCCGCAGGTCTCTTTAGGCTACGGACTCGTGCTCTTAAATCAATCGTTCGGGGCGGGCATCGCGGACGGCAGCATCACTGTGACGTTCCGGCGCTGGAAACGGTGCCTGGCGGTGGCCGGCCACCGCTACCGCACCGCCGCCGGGATCATCGAGGCCGACGCCGTCGACGTCGTCGATCCCGCCCGCATCTCGAACGCGGAGGCCCGTCGGTCCGGATACCCATCGGCTCCCGCGCTCGTC
>JBEVDP010000224.1:0-3982 GCA_040513235.1 Acidimicrobiia bacterium
ACGACCACGTAGTCGAGCCGCCTCATCTCTTCGAAGGCCGTTTGGCTGCGAAGTACGTCGACCTGGCGCCGAAGTTCATCACCCGGGCCGACGGAACGAACGCTTGGCTCTACGAGGGCAATGAGATCTCGAACGTCGCGCTCAATGCCGTGGCCGGGCGGCCACCCGAGGAGTACGGCATGGAGCCGACCGCGTTCTCCGAGATCCGGGCCGGTTGCTACGACATCGATGCGCGCGTCATGGACATGAACGCGAACGGCGTGTTGGGTTCGTTGTGCTTCCCATCGTTCCCGCACTTCTGCGGGCAGCTGTTCGCGCGTACCGAAGACAAGGACGTCGCGCTGGCGATGGTGCGCGCATACAACGACTGGCACATCGACGAGTGGTGCGGGACGTACCCCGGACGCTTCATCCCGTGCTCGCTCCCGGCGATTTGGGACCCCGACGTGCTCGCCGCGGAAGTGCGGCGCACGGCCGCCATGGGCGCGCACGCGGTGACGTTCTCGGAGAACCCGTCGAAGTTGGGTCACCCGAGCTTCCACTCCGACTCGTGGGATCCGTTCTGGCAGGCATGCAGCGATGAGCAAGTCGTCGTGTGCTTGCACATCGGCTCGTCGTCGCAGCTCATCGTCACCGCGCCCGACGCGCCGATCGACTGCCTGATCACCCTGTCGCCGATCAACATCGTGCAAGCCGCGGCCGACCTCATCTGGTCGCCCATCTTCCGCAAGTTCCCCGACCTGAAGGTGGCGCTGTCGGAGGGCGGCATCGGCTGGATTCCGTACCTGCTCGAACGCGTCGACTACTCGTACGGGCGCCACCACGCATGGACCGGGCAAGACTTCGGCGACCGACTCCCGAGCGAAGTGTTCAACGAGCACGTGCTCACGTGCTTCATCGACGACAAGTTCGGCGTCGCGAGCCGCGAGTACCTCAACCTGGACCACGTCATGTGGGAGTGCGATTACCCGCACTCCGACTCGACCTGGCCGTTCTCGCCCGAGAAGCTTGCCGTCCACCTCGACGGCGTCAGCGACGAAGACGTCGACCGCATCTCGCATCTCAACGCGATGCGCCACTTCCAGTTCGACGCCTTCGGCGCGCTGGGCGGGCGCGAGAACTGCACGGTCGGCGCGCTGCGGCAACAGGCCGTCGGCCACGACGTTGCCATCCGATCCACAGGAGCGAGGAACGTCGGCCAGCACGCCAACAAGTCGGCTGACTTCGTGCTCAACAAGGCCATTCGGTAGACGGGACAACTTCATGGAACAGCGACCCTTCGGACGCACCGGCCTCGAGGTCTCGGCAGTCGGCTTCGGCTGCTGGGAAGTCGGCGGCGGTTACGGGCAGGTCGACGAAGCCGACTTCGGTCGTGCGGTGCCGCGTGCACTCGACCTCGGGATCAATTGCTTCGACACCGCCGAGGGTTACGGCATGGGTGCGTCTGAACGTGCGCTCGGCCAGGCGCTCGGCAGTCGCCGCGACGAGGCCGTCGTGGTCACGAAGTTCGGCATGAACTACAAGGACAAGCCGAAATTCCGCGACAGCAGTCGTGAGCGCGTCATCGCGTCGATAGACAAGAGCCTCAAGAACCTCGGCACCGACTACGTCGACGCGTACCTCATCCACTGGCCGGACCGCGAAACTCCGTTCGAGGAAACGATGAGCGCGCTGGCCGACATCGTCCGCGAAGGCAAGGTGCGCTTCATCGGAGTCTCGAACTTCAAGGTCGAAGAGATCCAAGCTTGCATGCAGTTCGGTCGCATCGACATCGTGCAGTACGGCTACAACATGTTCGATCGGCGCATGCAGCGCGACATCCTCCCGTACTGCGAAGCGGAGGGCATCGGCTTCATGGGGTACGGGTCGCTCGCGTACGGCTTGCTCACCGGCACCTTCACCGAAGACCACGACTTCGGTTCGGCCGACTGGCGGGCTCGGCAGGGGAAGATGGGCGCGATCAAGATGTTCGCGATGCTGTTCGGCGAGGAGTCGTTCCCGAACAACGTACGCACCGTGAACGAGTTGAAGGTGATCGCCGATCGGTACGGCAAGAGCCTGCCGCAGTTCGCGCTGCGCTGGGCTACCGCGCACCCCGCGGTGAGCACCTCGCTCGTGGGTTGTCGCAACGTCGACGAGTTGGAAGACAACGCCGGCGCGGTCGGCTGGACGATCAGCGACGCCGACCTGGCCGAAGTCGACTCGATCTTCGAGCGCCACGGCGTCGACACGGTCCCGGAATACTGGATCGAAGAAGACGACTAGGTAATGGAGCTGTCCGGCAAGGTCGCCATCGTCACGGGTGGTGCGAGCGGGATCGGGCGCGGGATCGTCGAGTGCTTCGTCGAGGAAGGCGCTGACGTCGTCGTCGCTGACATCGATGCCGAGCGCGGCGAGGCGCTCGTTGCGGAGCTTGGCGGACATGCTGCCTTCGCACAGACAGACGTCGGCGAGGCCGATCAGGTGCAGGCGGCCGTCGATTTCGCGGTCGAACGGTTCGGCGGGCTCCACGTCATGTGCAACAACGCCGGGATCGGCGGGAGCCGGCGCCGTTTCCTCGACGATGACCTGCGCGACTTCGACCGGTTGATGCGCGTCAATCTCCTGGGTGTGATGCTCGGTTGCCAACGGGCGGCCCGGCACATGGTGACGCAGGGCGGCGGATCGATCGTCAACACCACGTCGATCGGCGGAATCAACGCGGGCGGTGGACTGATGACCTACCGCGCCACGAAGGCCGCGGTCGTGCACCTCACGCAGTGCATCGCCATCGATCTCGCCGAGCACGGCGTGCGCGTGAATTGCGTCGCGCCGGCGCACATCCCCACCGACATCAACGCGACCTACGACCAGGAAGCCATCGTGCGACTCATGCAGCCGCTGCAGCGCATCGGCTCGCCGCGCGACGTCGCCAACGCAGTGATGTATCTGGCCAGTGACCGCGCCGCGCAGGTGACGGGCATTGTGTTGCCCGTCGACGGTGGCACCACGGCCGGGCCGCCGATGGTGAAGCCTGAGAAGGTCCTCGCGAAGGGGGACGACGCGTGAATGCGATCTACTCCTGCGACGACCACCTCGACCTCTCGGCGGTGCCGCCCGAGTTGTGGCAGTCGCGTGTGCCGCGTGCGTTGGCCGAGCGGGCGCCGCGCGTTGTCACCGACGACGGACGCGCGGTTTGGATGTGCGAAGACCGCGTGATCGGCCGGAGCGGCAACGCGGGCATTGCCGCCGCGGTCAAGAAGTTCAGCGCGATCGGGCGCGCCGGAATCGAAGACGACGGGTATCGCGCAGGCACGCCGAAGCTGCGGCTCGACGACATGGACCGCGACCATCTGCAAGCGTCGGTGATCTACGGGCCGTTGGCACTCGGGTTCCCGATCGGCGACACCGATTTGCAAGACGCGTGCTACGGCGCGTGGAACGACTGGGCGGTCGAGGAGTTCAACGCGGTGGCGCCGGATCGGCTGTGCGTCCTCGCGTTCCTCCCGAGCCATTCGCCGGAAGCGGCGGCCGCCGAACTCGAGCGGGCCGCGGCGCTCGGGCATCGAGGCGCGATCGTCGACGTCTTCTCGATCGACATCGGTGACCCGGCCTGGGACCGGCTGTGGGCTGCCGCGCAAGCCACCGGACTGCCCCTCAGCTTCCATCTCAAGGACGGCACCTGGTCGAACCTCAGCTACCGGCTCGGCAAATGGCAGTCGGCCGCGTTCGCGACGCTGTTGCCGATGCAGCTCGACGAACCGCTCGCCACGATGGTGTTCTGCGGCGCGTTGGAGCGGCACCCCGGCCTCACGCTCGTGCTCGCCGAGTCGGGCATCGGCTGGCTGCCCTACTTCCTGGCTCGCATGGACTTGGAGTGGGAGGCCCTCGGCGACAAACTCGACTACTCGCCCAGCACACCGCCGAGCGAGTTGTTCCGGCGCCAAGTGTTCGCGACGTTCGAGGAAGACGCGCTCGGCGCGCAGCTCATTCCGTTGCTGGG
>JBEVDP010000225.1:0-5040 GCA_040513235.1 Acidimicrobiia bacterium
TTATCAACGAAGTGCCCGGGGTGAATAGGGTCGCGTACGACATCACCTCGAAGCCGCCGGGCACCATTGAATGGGAGTAAGGAACGATGAGCTCTCTCAACGAAACCGCACGGGCGCTGGTTGCGCCCGGTAAAGGCATCCTGGCCGCCGACGAGAGCAGCGGCACCATCAAGAAGCGCTTCGACTCGATCGGATGCGACTCGACCGAAGACCGCCGCCGCGCCTACCGCGAGATGCTGTTCACCACCAAGGGCGCAGCGGACTTCATCAGCGGCGTGATCCTCTTCGACGAGACGATCCGCCAGATGGCCTCCGACGGCCGCCCGCTCCCGAAGATTCTCGAAGAGCAGGGTGTCATACCCGGTATCAAGGTCGACAAAGGCACGACGCCACTCGCGACGTCGCCCAACGAGTTGGTGACCGAAGGCCTCGACGGATTGCGGGCGCGCCTGGTCGAGTACCGCGAGCTCGGCGCACGTTTCGCCAAGTGGCGCGCAGTGATCGACATCGGCAGCGGCATCCCGACACCGTTGTGCCTCGACGTCAACGCGCACGCGCTCGCGCGTTACGCCGCGTTGTGCCAAGAAGAAGACATCGTGCCGATCGTCGAGCCCGAAGTGCTGATGGACGGCGCCCACTCACTCGAGCGGTGCTTCGAAGTCACGACCGATACGCTCGCGATCGTCTTCGACCGGCTGTTCGAGCAGCGCGTCGACTTCGAGGGCATGCTGCTCAAGCCGAACATGGTCATCCCGGGTAAGAAGTCCCCGGGTGGGAAGGCGACGCCCGAGCAGATTGCCGACGCGACGATCTCGTGCTTCAAGCGCACGGTGCCGGCCGCGGTGCCGGGCATCGTGTTCTTGTCGGGAGGTCAGGGCGACGAGGAGGCGACCCAAAACCTCGACGCGATCAACAAGAAGGGCCCGCTGCCGTGGCAGGTCTCGTTCTCCTACGGTCGCGCGCTGCAAGCTGCCGCGCTCAGCGCGTGGAAGGGTGAAGACGCCAATGCGAGCGCGGGCCAGGCTGCATACCTGCACCGCGCGCACATGAACGGTCTCGCGCGCTCGGGTGCGTGGACCGCCGACGCCGAGCGCGCCGCCGGCTGAACGAAGTGTTTGGAGTGCGGTGGACACAATGTGTCCAGCCGCCTCCAAACTCGTGACGGGGAGAGCGTAGGGTTCGCCGGTGCGCGCGCTGGTGCAACGGGTCACCGAAGCCCGGGTCACGGTGGGTGACGAGGTCGTTGGGGAGATCGGGCCCGGCCTCTTTGTGCTCGTCGGGGCCACGCACACGGACACCAGCGAGATCGCGGCCAAGCTCGCGGGCAAGGTTGCCAATCTGCGCATCTTCGACGACGCCGACGGCGTGATGAACCGATCCTTGCTCGACGCGGGCGGCGCGGCGCTCGTCGTCAGCCAGTTCACGCTCTACGGCGACGCCGCCCGCGGCCGCCGGCCGGGCTGGTCGGCCGCGGCTCCGCCCGAACTGGCCGAGCCCCTGGTCGAGGCGTTCGCGACCTCGATCGCGGCCGCGGGCGTCCCCGTGGCAACGGGCCGATTTCGGGCCGAGATGCAGGTGGCACTGGTGAACGACGGCCCGGTCACCCTCCTGCTGGAGCTCTGAAGATTCGGCCCGGGGGCGGACGACACCCGTGTAATTCGGTCGCTGCGGGTCGGTACGATGGGTCGGCCATGCCGGATGTCGCCCAACCCGAGGCTGCGGAGGCGGCGCCGTCGAGGCCGCCGCTCGACCTGTCGGGCCTGAACCCGGCCCAATACGAGGCCGTCACACTCCCCGCCGGGCCGGTCCTGGTGATCGCGGGTGCGGGTTCGGGCAAGACGCGGGTGCTCACCCATCGACTCGCCTACTTGATCCGCGACCTCGGAGTGTCACCGTTCGAGATCCTCGCGATCACGTTCACCAACAAGGCCGCGGGCGAGATGCAGGAGCGCGTCGCTTCGCTGGTCGGACCCGTCGCCCGCCGGATGTGGGTGTCGACGTTCCATGCCGCGTGCTCGCGCATCCTGCGGCGGGAGGCGAGCCTGCTCGGCTACCGGTCGAGCTTCACCATTTACGACACGGCCGACGCGCAGCGGCTCACCGACTGGGTGCGCCGCGATCTCAATCTCGACCCGAAGCGGTACCCGCCGCGCGCGTTGCACGGCCAGATCAGCGCGCTGAAGAACGAACTCGTATTGCCCGACCAGTTCCGCGAAATGGCGGTCGGTCCGGCCGAGCGCCGCATCGCCGAGGTGTACACCGAGTACCAGCGGCGCCTCGCCGAGGCATCCGCGGTCGACTTCGACGATCTGCTCGTGCTCGCGGTGCGGCTCTTCCGCGAGCACCCCGAAGCGCTACGCCGCTACCAGCGCCGGTTCCAGCATGTGCTCGTCGACGAGTTCCAGGACACCAACGCCGCGCAGTTCGAGCTCGTCCGCATGCTCGCCGAAGAACACCGCAGCGTGATGGTCGTCGGCGACGTGGATCAATGCCTCGTCGCGAGTACCCGAGTGACGATGGACGACGGATCGAGGAAGCGCATTGACGAGGTCGAGGTCGGTGACGCCGTGCTGTCGTCGTACGGCAGCGGCGATCACCGTGCGGCGCGCGTGTTGCGTGTGCACCGCGCCGAAGCGTTTGGCGGTGTGGAGATTGCGCTGACGAGCGGCCGTCGCATCACGAGCACTGCCGACCATGTCCACTTCGCCGGCTTCCGTGGGCAGGAAGATCGCCGGTTTTCGGTGGCTGGCATGCCCACGCTCGAGCTGCGTGGCGACGTGGCGACGATCACGGCGGTAGCTGAACGCGTTGAGTCGATAAGTGACGTTCCGCTCCTTTGCGCGGCACGGCTCGCTAACGACGGCTCCGCGCTGCCTTTCATTGCTGCGGGTTCAGTTCGACCGGGCATGGTGATGGTCGACGAGGACGGCGAGTTCGATCTTGTCGAGTCGGTCGAGTGGGTCGTGCTCGACGAACCGGTCTACGACCTCGATATCGAACGAACGCACAACTTCGTTGCGAATGGCATCGTCACGCACAACTCGATCTACAAATTCCGCGGCGCCGACTTCCGCAATCTCGTCAAGTTCGAGGATGCGTTCCCGGAGGCGACGACGGTCGTCCTCGACCAGAACTACCGCTCGACGCAACGCATCCTCGACGCAGCCAACGCGGTCATCGAGAACAACGCCGCGCGCCGGACGAAGCACCTCTGGACCGACAAAGGCGCCGGCGAGCCCATCGTTCGCTACCAAGGGGACGACGAGCACGACGAAGCCGCGTTCGTGACGCGGGAGATCCACAAGCTCGTCGACAATGCAGATCACCGCTACGGCGACATCGCCGTCTTCTACCGCACCAACGTGCAGAGCCGCGTTGTCGAGGAGTCGTTGGTGCGCGCCGGCATCCCGTACCGCGTGTTCGGTGGCGTGAAGTTCTACGACCGGCGCGAGGTCAAGGACGCGTTGGCGTACCTGCGCGCGCTCGTGAACCCCGACGACGAAGTGTCGTGGAAGCGGATCGTCAACACGCCCCGCCGCGGTGTCGGCGACACGTCGGTCGCCAGGATTGATTCGTACGCGACCGGCAGCGGGATCACGTTCCGTGACGCGATCCGCGACGCGATCGCGGCTGGGGTCACGGGCAAGGCGCTGGGCGGCCTCAAGGACCTCCTCGAGTTGATGGCCGAGACCGAAGAGAAAGCCGCGGGCGGCGTCGCGAGCGCGCTCGAATCGGTCTTGACGCGCAGCGGTTACCTCGCCGAGCTCGAAGCCGAACGATCGGTGGAGGCGACGGGTCGGTTGGAGAACCTCCAGGAGCTGGTGGGTTCGGCGCGCGAGTTCGACGACCAGGTCGAGCGAGGCGATCTCACCGGCCTCGTCGCGATTGGCGGCGTGGGCGTCGGCGACGGCGCGGTCGGCGGTACCGAAGCGCCCTCCGGGCTCGCGCGCGTGCAAGCGTTCCTCGAAGCGATCTCACTGGTCACCGACATCGACGAAGCCGATCCCGACCAGAGCACGGTGACGCTGATGACGTTGCACTCAGCGAAGGGACTCGAGTTCCCGGTCGTGTTTCTCGTCGGTCTCGAAGACGGTGTGTTCCCACACATGCGCAGTCTCGGCGAGCCCGACGAACTCGAAGAGGAGCGCCGGCTCTGCTACGTCGGCATCACGCGCGCGGAGCAGCGCCTGTACCTATGCCACGCGTGGAGTCGCATGCTGTTCGGCACCACCGACTACCGGCCTCCGAGCCGCTTCCTCGACGAGATCCCGCCGCAGCTGATCTTGACGATCGGCGAAGAGGAAAAACGCGGCCGCCGCGGGCTCGGTGCGCACCGCGAAAACGTCGTCGCCGCCGCAGTTCGGCGCAGCCCCGAGCCAATGCAGAGCGGTCCCGCCGGCGCGCGGGGCGCCGAGCACATGGGCTTGCGCATCGGCGACGATGTGCGCCACGACAAGTTCGGTGAAGGTGTGATCCTCGACATCGAAGGCAGCGGTGACAAGGCCGAAGCCGTCGTGCGCTTCCCCGAAGTCGGCGAGAAGCGATTGCTGCTCGCGTGGGCACCACTCGTCAAGGTCGGCTAGCTCAGACGGACGTGACGGTCGCCTCGGTGAGGTCGACAATCACCGTGTCGACGCCGTCGATGTCTTCGATCGCGACCGGGTATTGCTCGAGGTCACCGGGATCCATCACGATCTCGTCGCACACGAACTCGTTGTTCTCGACGTTCAGCTCGCAGCCGTCGGGCTGGTTCAACTTGTACGCGACGATCTCGCCTTCGTCGTCGGTGGCGAGCCAGAAACTGCAACTGCCGCCGCCGGTCTGGAAGAACGGGCCCTGAGCGACGTCGTCGGCGATCCCGGTGAGCGCACCGACCGGGAGGCGCCCGCACGACGCTTGATCGTCGCCCGTGTTGACCGCGGCGTAGATGAACGCGGCGATCACCACCCCGGTGAACAGCACTGCCGCGGTGGCGATCGCGAGCACTTTCAGATCGGCGTTGCGCTCGCGGCGGCTGCGCACGGAGCATCCTTGAGGTGA
>JBEVDP010000226.1:0-6218 GCA_040513235.1 Acidimicrobiia bacterium
CCCGCGCGATCGACGTCCACGTCCACCCCTCCACTTCCGAGTTCGTCGACGCCGCGATGGGCGACTACGGCCCGGCGTGCGAGGCGCACTTCCGCACCACGCTGCCGCGCCACAGTGTCGACGAGATGGCGGCTGTGTTCCGGGAAGCCGATGTGTACGGGGTGCTCCTCGCGTGGGACGCGGAGACGAACACCGGCCTGCCGCCGGTCACGAACGACTTCGTCGCCCGCTGTGTGCGTGACCACCCCGACGCGTTCTGCGGGTTCGCATCCGTCGACCCGCTGAAAGGCGACGCCGCGGTCACCGAACTCGAGCGCGCGGTGCGCATGCTCGGACTACGAGGTCTGAAGCTGCATCCGACCGCGCAGGGCTTCCGGCCCGACGACCGTGCTGTCTACCCGATCTGGGAGGCCGCGGACGCGCTGCGCATTCCCGTTCTCGTACATACCGGCACGACCGGACTCGGCGCCGGGATGCCGGGCGGCGGACGGATGAAGCTCGAACTGTCGCGACCGATCCACCTCGACGCGGTCGCGGCTGACTTTCCCGACCTGCAGATCGTGATGGCGCATCCGGCGTGGCCGTGGCAGGACGAACAGCTCGCGGTCGCCTTGCACAAGCCGAACACGTGGATCGATCTGTCCGGCTGGTCGCCGCGGCGGTTCGCGCCGGAGCTGATCCGAAACATCAAGGGCCCGCTGCGGGACCGGGTGCTGTTCGGGACCGACTACCCGTTCCTCACGCACGCGCAGTGGTTCGGCGCGTGGGAGACGCTCGAGATCCCCGACGACGTCACGGAACTCGTTCTCTTGGAAAACGCGAAGCGGCTGCTCGCGCTCTGAGGCCTGTACCGCATCGTCGAGCGTGAGAACAGCCAGAACCTGTGAAGCCAGGAGTTGTGGAATGCGCGTGTTGCCTTCCTGTGCCGCGAACGCCTTGGAGCGGCGATGACCGCACATGCGGTCGTGATCGCAGGAGGCGGCCCGACCGGGCTCATGCTGGCCGGCGAGCTGGCGTTGGCGGGTATCGACGTCGTCATCGTCGAACGACGCGCCAGTCAGGATGTCGATGGATCGAGAGCCGGGGGTCTGCACGCTCGCACCATCGAGGTGCTCGATCAGCGTGGCATCGCGGAGCGATTCCTCTCGGCGGGGCAGGTCGCCCAAGTCGGCCTCGACATCAGTGACTTCCCCACGCGCCACAACTACGGGCTCGCGCTATGGCAGAGCCACTTCGAGCCCATCCTGGCTGACTGGGTCGGTGAGCTCGGGGTTCCGATCCTTCGTCGCCGCGAGGTGCTGGGCTTCGCGCAGGACGACACCGGCGTCGATGTCGAGGTGTCCGGGGACACGTCGCTGCGAGCGGAGTACCTCGTCGGCTGCGACGGAGGACGCAGCGTGGTCCGCAAGGCAGCCGGCATCGACTTTCCTGGGTTGGATCCCTCGACGAGCTGGCTGATCGCCGAGGTCGAAATGGACGAGGAGCCGGAGATCGGCATGCGCAGCGAGGGTGGAGGCATCGGTCCCGTCGATCGGGAGGGCAACTACGGGCCGTACGGGGTCGTGCTCAGGGAACCGCCCGACGACCACGCGAGTGAGCCCACCTTGCAGGACCTCCGCGCGGCGCTCGTCGGCGCCTACGGCACCGACTACGGGGTTCACAGCCCGACCCGCATCTCCCGCTTCACGGACATGACCCGCCAGGCGGCGTCGTACCGCGACGGACGTGTCCTGCTGGCGGGCGACGCCGCACACGTGCATCCCCCGCAAGGCGGCCAGGGCCTCAACACCGGCGTGCAGGACGCCGTGAACCTGGGATGGAAGCTGGCCCAGGTGGTCAACAAGACATCGCCCGAGAGTCTCCTCGACACCTACCACGACGAACGGCATCCGGTCGGAGCCCGGGTGTTGCGCTACACCATGGCGCAAGTCGCGCTCAGCACCCCGGACGAACGTCACCAGGCGCTCCGCGAGACCATGACCGAACTGCTGAGCATGGAGGAGCCGCGTAAGCGCACTGCCGCAATGCTCTCGGGTCTCGACATCCACTACAACCTCGGAGAGGGTCACCCGCTGCTCGGGCGGCGCATGCCCGACCTCGACGTGCACACCACCGACGGTCCCACGCGCGTCTTCACCCTGCTGCACGACGCCCGACCTGTGCTCCTGAACCTCGGTGAACACGGCGGCTTCGACATTTCTCCTTGGGCGAATCGAGTCCGGCTGGTCGACGCCAGGCACGATGGCGTGTGGGAGCTCCCGGTCCTCGGGGAGATTCCTGCTCCCCCGGCTGTGCTGATCCGACCCGACGGGCATGTCGCGTGGGCAGGAGACGTCGACGACCCAGAGCTGCCTCGAGCACTTGCGACCTGGTTCGGAGCGGCTACTCCGGCTTAGAAGCCGACGGCCGAACGCCTGGTTTCGTATACGGGGCCTATGTCCACAGGTGCGCCGGCAACGCGTCGCGTACACCCTTGCGGCGAGCTTCGAACGCGACATCGCTGAGCACTGGTTCCGACGGGATCGACGCCGGATCAGGGACGCCGTCGAAGTCGACCCACGACGTGCAGCCCCCATAGGCGTCTTTCCACGGCACGACAACCGGTTCGTGCGCGCGGTGCACGCGCAGCACGAGCACCCACAGCGGATCGCGCGGCTTCCACTTCAAGCGCGACTCCACGTAATCGTCGGTCCAGATCGACTTGCCGCCGAGGGCGGCGACGTGATCTTCCTCGCGCACCGTCGCAATGTCGACGACGTCGGCCCACGCGTGCAATGGGATGTCGGAGCCGACCGGCGCGGCGTCGGAGATGTCGATCCAGTGTCGGTACGCGGATTTCAACAGCTCGGCGCGCTGGTGCTCGGCAGTCGGATAGAGCCAGAAACGCTTCGCCGGCACGTCGAAGTGACGGCCGTCCTCACGCAAGCCGCCTTTGCGGAGGTCGACGATCTGTTCGCCTTCGAGCAGGGCGTGGACGATGACCGCCCATTCCTTCAACGCCCATTCATCGAGATGGGTCGGGTTCGTCGTCGCGGGAGCCACGCGGCCAGGATAACGAGGCAATGGATGAGCTCGTCTCGGAAGGGCTACGGCTCGATGCGCACTTCGCGCGGCCGGCCGGGCTCACCCGTGTCCCCGGCCTCCTGATCCTGCCCGGGTTCCCACGCGGGCCCGGCGGCGCCGCGACCGTGGGCAGCACCTACGCGAGCCTCATCGACCGGGTCGCGCACATAGCGGGATGGGCCGGGCTCGCGATCACGATGCGCGGCACCGGTGCATCCGAGGGGGACTTCTCGATCGAAGGCTGGCTCGCCGACGTCCGAGCCGGGATCGACGCGCTCGCGACGCGCAGCGACGTGACCGGCATCTGGTTGGCGGGTTTTCGTCTCGGCGGCACGCTCGCGATCGTGACCGCCGCGCACGACGAGCGGGTGCGCGGTCTCGCGACGTTCGCCGCGCCCGCGTCCCTACGGGCCTGGGTACGCGACCCGAACTGGTTCTTGGAGTACGCGCGGCGTACCGGCGTGCTGCGCACCCCCGGGTTTCCCGCCGATCCCACGCCGTGGATCCGTGCGATCGCAAACCTCGACGTTCTCGAGGCGGCCAAGCGCATCGCGCCGCGCCCATGGCTTCTCGTGCACGGCACCGACGACGACGTCGTCTCGGTCGACGATGCCCGCTCGCTGGCCGCCGCGGGCGACGGCTGCGTCGAACGCCGGCTCGTGCCCAACGGCGCCCACCGTTTGCGGCACGATCCCCGCGCGATCGCGGCGCTCCTCGGTTGGCTCGACCGCCAAGGGCCCTGAGGAACGCATCGCGATCGCGGGTGGCAATACCCGCCGTTACCGAGCGGCGTTGGCGCGGGCTTCGTCGAGGACGGCAACGAGTGTGGCTTCGAGGGTGAATGCAGGTTGCCATTTCGTTGCCGCCCGCAACCGGCTCGCGTCGCCGATGAGGCTGGGTACGTCGACCGGCCGGACGAGGTTCGGATCCTGCACCAGGCGCAACCGAACGCGCGCGCGCGCGAGCAACGCGGCCGCGATCTCTCCGACGGAATGGCCCGCGCCCGAACACACGTTGTAGACCGCGCCCGGTTCGCCTTCGAGCACGGCGAGGCGATACGCGCGCACAATATCGCGCACGTCGTTGATGTCGCGCACCGGGTCGAGCGAACCGACAGTGATGTGGTCGTGACCATCGCGTTCGGCCTCGGCGATGCGGCGCGCGAGCGCGGGAATCAAGAAGCGATCGGTCTGGCCCGGACCGGTGTGGTTGAACGCGCGAACGCGCACTGTCTCGAGTCCGGCACCGAGATAGGCCTGCAGCGCGAGGTATGACGCTGCGACCTTCGTGGCCGCGTAGGGAGAGTTCGGGAGCAGCGGCGCGTCCTCCCGCAGCGGGTATTCGGTGCCCGCGCGTCCGTACTCTTCGGCGCTGCCGACCACCAAGACGCGTCGGACGCCCGCGGCCTGTGCCGCGTCGAGGACGTTCAGGGTCCCCTCGACGTTGACGCGAAGCACTGCCTGCGGCTCGTTCCACGAGTCGCCAACGTGTGTGAGCGCGGCCAAGTGGTACACGACTTCGGGCTGGAACCTGGCGAACGCCTGGTGCACCGCGTCACGGTCGACGATGTCGACCGCGTCGACCCCGGCGCGGTCGCACGCGATCACCGAGTCGCCGGCCTCGGTGAGATGCGCGACGAGATGGCGGCCCGCGAATCCGCTCGCGCCGGTGACGAGCGCCTTCATGCGATCAAATCCCGGTAGGTGACCACGTGCCGCTCGACCGACCGTGCCCACGTGAAGGGGCGGGCCTGCTCCGGACCGGCGCTCCTGAGGGCCGCGGCCCGGGAGCCGTCCTCGAGCAACGTTCGCAGCGCGGCGGCCAGCGCGTCGCGGTCACCCGGCGGCACCGTGAGCGCCGCGCGTCCGACGATCTCTTCCGGCGCGGATCCCGTGGTCGTGACGAGCGGCGCACCGGCGGCGAGCGCTTCGAGCGCGGGCAAGCCGAACCCTTCCTCCAATGTTGGGTACGCAACCGCGGCCGAACGTCGGTAGAGCGCGGGCACGACGTCGTGATCGACGTAGCCGGTGCGGACGACATGCGTCGCGACCCCGCTGGCCGCGATCGCGTCGCGCACTTCGGAGACTCCCCACCCGTCGCCGCCCACAAGCGCGAGCCGTAGGTCGGGATGACGAGGTGCGACGCGCGCGAACGCGGCCAGGAGCGTCGGGATTCCTTTGCGCGGTTCCAGCGTCGCCGGGCCGAACGCGACGTACGGTGGCGTCACGCCATGTGAGGCGAGCCGCGCGAGGTCGTCGACCTCGTCGCCTTCCGGCGAGAACCGGTCGTGGTCGACTCCATGAGGGACAACGGTGATCGGACCGTGCGGCGGCGCGACCGCGCGCAATCGCCTCGCGGTGTACTCGCTCACGCAGACGATCGCGGCTGCGTGGCGCGCGCTCGTGCGGATCATCTGGCGGAAGAACGGAACTTTCTTGCGTTCGTGCCACTCGGGGTGATCGAAGAACGTCAGGTCGTGCACCGTCACGACCGCCGGGACACCGAGGCGCCACGGCATCGTGTAGTGCGGGCCGTGCCAGACGTCGGGCGCGACCTTCGTGGCCAGCTTCCGCGCGCCCGCCTGCTCCCAGGCGATGCGGCGGGCGCGGGAGTCGGGCGCGACCGGATGGATCGCCGCGCCGGGCGCGAGCGTGGACCACCGCTCCCCGTCGCCGCGGCGCGTCGCCAGATGCAGTTCGACGTCCGTCTGCGCGGCGAGACCGCTCGCGAGCGCGCAGATATAGACGCCCGCGCCCGCGGGGCGAGCCGGAACCGCAGAGACGTCGAGGATGACGCGCATCAAGCCCGCTGAAGGTAGCGGGCTCCGGCCGCCGCGAACGCTGCGGCATGCGCCTGCGCGGAGGCTTCCCACGTCATCGTCTCGGCGCGTAGACGGCCCTTGCGGGCGAGGTCGGCGCACAGCGCGGGATCCTCGAGGACGCGTTCGAGCGCGGCGGTCATCTCGTCGACGTCGCCCGGCGTGAACAGCAGACCCGCGTCGCCGACGACCTCGGTGAGCGCCGAATCGTTGGCGGCGACCAGCGGCGCACCCCGCACGAGCGCTTCGAGGGCGGGCAGTCCGAAGCCTTCGTAGCGGGATGCGATGCAGCACGCCGACGCGCGCCGGATCAGTGCGTCCACGGTGCGCCACGGCA
>JBEVDP010000227.1:0-3883 GCA_040513235.1 Acidimicrobiia bacterium
GGTAGTTGCCGGTGAAGCTCAGCTCCTTCGCTCGGGCAACACCGACGCGCTGGGGCAACAACACGGTCAGGCCCCAACCCGGCATCACGCCGACGCGTGCGTGGGTGTCGGCGAACCGCGCCCGTTGCGACGCGACGAGGAAATCGCAGTTGAGCGCGATCTCGAACCCGCCGGTAACCGCGACGCCGTTGACCGCGCCGATGAGCGGCTTGGCGTGCGGCGGCAGCGCCCCCCGGAACGGGAGCCGGCCTGCCTCCTGGGGTTGACCGGCTTCCCGGGGCTGATCGGGCCGTTCACCGCCCTCGGCGATCTCCCGCAGGTCGATGCCCGCCGAGAACGCAGGATCGGCGCCGGTGAGGATCATCACGTCGACGTCGTCACGCTCGTCGCACTCGGTGATCGCGTGGGGTAGGCGAGCCCGGACGGCTCGGTTGAGCGCGTTGCGCTTCTCGGGCCGGTTGATCGTGATCACCGCGATGCGCTCGGCGACGTCTACGAGGACGACGTCGGTGTCGGTCACGATGGGGGTGTCGGTCACGATGGGGTCTCGGTCACGATGGATCCTCTTCCGCTCTTGGCGGCTCCGCCGCCTGGGCCGCTCGGGCCCCGCTCGCTGCGAGCCGGGTTTCCCGGCTCGCTCCACGCTCGCTCAGGTCGGAAGTCGAATGCGACCTTGATCGCGCCCGAGGTGGCCTGCGTGGCGAGCGCCGTGAACGCGGCGCGCCAGTCGTCGAGTGGGAATGTGTGCGTGAGCATGCCGGTGAGGTCGACGCGCCCGTCGGCGACGAGATCGAGATAGTGCTGGATCCCGTGGCGCCGTTCGCCTTCGACCGTCTCGAACCCGAACGCGTTCGAGCCGACCATCGAGATCTCCTTGAAGTACAGCGGGGTGTCCTCCCACCACGTCGGCCCGTGCACCCCCGCCTTCACGTGGGTCCCGCGTGCTTTGAGCACGCGCGTGCCGACCTCGAACGTCTCGCGCTTGCCGACCGTGTCGTAGACGACGTCGATGCCACCCGGGTATGCCATCGGGAGTCCGTCGCTCGGCCGGAGCACGCCGCCCGACCACGCGGCGGCTTGTTCGATGACGGCGCTCGCGGGGTCATGGCCGATGACATCGGCACCGAGGCGCGCCGCGAGCTCGGCCTGCGCGGGGAAGCGCGCCACCGCGAGCACGCCAACATCGGGATACAACGCGCGCAGGATCGCGACTGCACACGTGCCGAGCGCGCCCGCGCCGTAAACGAGCACCTGCCCGCCGACCGGCGGCGGATGGCGCGTCACGGCGTGCAGCATCACCGCGAACGGATCGGCGAACACCGCGTGCTCGTCGGGCACTTCGGCGGGGACACGAAAGAGCATGGAGTCGTGCGCGGGCATCAAGTCGGCCCAGCCGCCGCTCGCGTCGCTCGACGTACCGGTGTGGATGCCAGGCGCGATCGGTCCGACGGAGAACGAGGCACAGAGGCTGAAGTCGCCGCGCTCGCACGCCGCGCACACCGGGCGGACACCACGCGGCGCGCACGACAGCCAGGGATTGAGCACGACGCGATCGCCGACTTCGAGACCGCGGGCCTCCGGCCCGAGCTCCACGACGTCGGCGACGACCTCGTGGCCGAGCACCTGCGGGAGCGAGAAGAAGCCCTTCATCGGATTGTCGGGCGACGCGACGTCGCCCCAGTCCATGAACACCTGCTTGGAATCCGATCCGCATATGCCGGTCAGGCGCGGGCGCGTCACCACCCAGTCGGGGCGCAAGAAGCCGGGCGGATCGAGGTCGACGAGCCGCATGGGCGTGCGCGCAAGATTCTCCAAGAGTGCGTTTTCGGCGGTTGCCGGCGCCGCCGCAGCCGCGGACGGATCGGGCGCGACACCGAACAGCAGGGCCTTCACGGGGCCGGACGGTACTGCGCGCGCGCCACGCTCGGCATCCCTACGACCGAGCAGGGAGTTGCGTACTGTCACCGAACGTGCGGAGGAGACGCTCGCAGCGCACAGTGCAACAGCAGAACTTGCTGCTCGTCAGCGGCATCGTGCTCACGGCTGTCGGCGCGATCCTCATGGCCGAAGCGGTCTTCGGCGGGGGCGGGGGTGGCCGCGACGGTCTCGCCACCGAGGACGTGCAGACCACGGTGGCCGGGGTCACTGCTCCTCCCGCCGGCACGTCGTCACCGAGCACCGATCCGCCGACCACCGACCCGCCCGTCGCACCGCGCTCGTTCACCCTCGCGGCTACCGGCGATCTCCTTGCCCAAGATGCCGTGAACGAACGCGCGGCCACGAACGCCAGCATCTGGGGCGGTGACTACGACTTCGGGCCCATGTTCGATCCGGTTCGGTCGCTCATCGAGGGCGCCGATCTGGCGTTGTGTCACCTCGAAACGCCGCTCGCGCGCCCGGGCGCGGACGTGCTCGCCGGCGACGTGTTCAACGCCCCGCACGAACTCGCCGTCGCGATCGAAAGCGCGGGCTACGACGGCTGTTCGACGGCATCCAACCGCGCGTTCGACATGGGCGCCGACGGCGTTGCGGCAACGCTCGACGAGCTCGACTTCCGCAGCATCGGCCACGCGGGCACCGCGCGCTCCGCCGAGGAAGCGAAAACCGTCACCCGCTACGAAGCCGCCGGCGTCCCGGTCGCGCACCTCGCGTACACCTACGACGTGAACGAAGCCGTGCCCGAGCCGTACCTCGTGAACCTCATCGACTCCGCCGCCATTGCGGCCGATGCACGCGCGGCGCGCGCCGGCGGCGCGCAGGTGGTGATCGTCAGCGTGCATTGGGGCGAGAATTTCACTCGTGATCCCACGGCCGCGCAGCAACAGGTCGCGGCGGAGCTCGCAGAGGTGCCGGAGATCGACCTCGTCGTGGGGCACCACGCGCATGTCGTCCAACCCGTCGCGCGGATCGGTGACCTGCCGGTCGCATTCGGGTTGGGCAACTTCCTCTCCGACCAGCACGAGGCAACGTGCTGCCCCGACGAGAGCCAAGACGGTGTGATCCTGCACGTGCGATTCGTCGAGACCGGTCCGGCGACCGGCGAGTTCACGGCGTCGGAGTTCACCTATACGCCGACGCGCATCGACCGCTCTACGCACACGATCACGGCGCTCGACGCGGCGCTTGCCGACCCCGCGCTCGACGACGACGTGCGGACCGAGTACGAGGAGTCACGCGCCCGCACCGACGCTGCGCTCAACCTGCTCGGGCCGATGGCGACACCACGGACGCCGTGAATCTCCACATCGAGATCGTCGACGTCGCGTCGAAGGAGGACGTGGAGGCACTGCACGAAGCGCTGTACGAGTTCAACCGCGAGGTCACGGGCTATCGCGACGGCCGGTCACTGTCGTGCTTCATCCACGATGACGACGGCCACCTCGTCGCCGGCCTCGACGGCTTCACCTGGGGCGGCTACGCCAAGATCGACGTGCTCTGGATCCACGAGACCCTGCGCGGCCACGGCTTGGGCCAGCGGCTGATCGAGGCGGCCGAAGCCGAAGCGACGATGCGCGGCTGTCGCGTCATCACGCTCGACACGCATGAGTTCCAAGCGCCCGGCCTCTACGCCAAGCTCGGATACGAGGTGCGGGGCGAAACCGACGACACCCCAGTCGGCTACAAGCAGTTCTTCTACCAAAAACGCCTGGACCAACCTGCGTGAGCAACGCGCGCATGCGCGCACTCATCCACGCAGGTACGGCGGTTAGATCGTGAAGGCGAGGTTGTCGACGACGCGGTCGGCGAGTTCGGTGTCGCCTTCGACGCGCACATCGCCAGCCTTTCGGGCGTGATCGCCGGTCCAGCGACCGCCGGCGAGGCGCGCGAACGTGCGGCGGTCGAGCGCGATGCGCGCCGTCACGTCGGCGGGTACCTCGTTCAG
>JBEVDP010000228.1:0-12031 GCA_040513235.1 Acidimicrobiia bacterium
CGGGACCTCCCAGGCGGCGTCGTTCTGCCCGTTGAGGAAGTGGACGTACAACGTGCCGTCGGACGCGACCTCCGGAACGGAGAACTGATCTTCGTCACAATCGGTGCCGGTCCCTGTCGTTTGGAAGGTGCAACTCGGATGCGAGCCGGAGATCTCCTTCGGTGCCGTCCACGTCAGCCCACCATCGTCCGACGAGCTGAACCAGATCGGGCTCTCCGCGTATGAACCATGGGCGCCGTTCAAGAAGCGCGATGTCGTCAGGTAGGCGCGGCCGAAGAAGGGCGACTCCGGGTTGTTGTCGACGGTCAGCCATTCCTTGTCGTAGAAGACAGCTTGGTTCGCGGGGCCGATCGCCGCGCCCGTGCCCATGAACACGGTGATGGGCTCGCTCCACGTGACGCCGCCGTCGGTCGAGCGGCTGACCGACACGTCGCCCTGGGTGACGAAGGCGCTGCCGTTTCCGCCCTGGTTCTCGAGCTGCGCCATGAGCACGACGTCGTGTTCCGCATCGAACGCCGGCGAAGGGTCACCCGCGCCGTTGCCCGAGCGGAGCGGAATCTGCCCGTCGATCCAATTCGCACCCCCGTCGAACGACGTGAAGAAACCCGTCGGCACGAGCGCTTGGCGGACGCCGGTCCGGTTGTTGAACCGGTAGAAGTAATCGTTCGACCCCGCGACGACGTGATTCGGGTTCTCGGGGTTGACCGCGACGCCGATCTCGTTGTCGGGATTCCAGTCCTGGTTGTACTGCGTCGTGTTGCAGCTGATGTCGACCGCGGCGCCGGGATTGCCGCTGCTGCTGCACCGGAACTGCTCGATCTGCGAGATCGTGAACTGGCCGCCGGGGTCGGTCTGGCCCGCGCCGCCACCCCCGCCGATGTCCTTTTCCATCGCGCTCGGCGCCCATTTCAGCGACACCAGATCCGCCGCGCCGAACGGACGATCGCGCCCATACGACGCATCTCCGAACGACATGGCCAAGAGCGCGAGAACACCGAGGACGAGTGCGAGCTTCTTCATGACAGCCTCCCCCGGCCGCCCCGCGTCGGCCACGTCGCCGTGGCCGCGCTACCCCTCCGTGCGCCGTCGTACACACCGGCCGGGGTCAGTCTCGGGCCACCGGGCGATGTGGGACGCGGCGCGCGGCGGTCAGCGCACGAGGACCGGCATCGTCTCGAAGCCGCGCACCGTGGAGGTTGACGCGACCCTGACGTTGTCCTCGTCGACCTCCCAGTCGGGGAAGCGGTTCAGGACCTCGTCGAGGGCCACACGCCCCTCGAGCCGCGCGAGCGCGGCCCCCAGGCAGAAGTGGAGGCCATAGCCGAAGGTGAGGTGCTGGCCGAGGTCGCGGTGCACGTCGAAGCGGTCGGGATCGGCGTGGCGCCGTTCGTCGCGGTTCGCCGAACCCACGAGGAGGAGCATCGCGCTGCCCGCGGGCACTGTCGCGTCGTAGTACTCGATGTCGCGTGTGACGTAGCGGGCGAGATGCAGTCCGGTTGGCTGAAATCGAAGGGTTTCCTCGATCGCGTTCGGGAGCAGCGCGCGGTCCTCGACGAGGGCGCGGCGCTGGTCAGGGTGGTCACCGAGGATCCTTCCGAGCCAGCCGATGAGCCGGCCGGTGGTCTCGTTGCCCGCGCCCGCGATGACCTGCGTGTAGGCAAGCACCTCGTCGCGATTGAGGTTGCGCTTCGCGCCGGCGTCGTCCTCGAACTCCGCGTTGAGCAAGACCGTCATCAAGTCGTCGGCGGGGTGCTGCGCCCGCCATTCGATGTACTCGGCGAACATTGATCCGTCGGCGATCGCCGCCTGCTGCACCTCCATGGGTTTGCCCGTTTCGGTGCGCAAGACCGCGTCCGCCTTCTGGCGCACAGCGGGCTGGTCGCTCTCGGGGATGCCGAGCAGCATGCCGATGACGCGCATCGGCATGCGCTCGCCCAGGTCCTTGACGAAGTCGAAACGATCGGCGCCGACGAGCGGGTCGAGACACGCGCGGCAGTACTCGCGGACCTGGTCCTCGAGCGCGCTCATGCGCCGCGGCGTGAAGACGCGCGACATCAGGCCGCGGTGCATCGTGTGGGCCGGTGGGTCCTCGAACATCACGACGCCGGGTGGCAGCTCGAAATTGCCCTGGATGATCTCGAGGATGTCGCCACGGCTGTTGGAGAATGTCTCCCAGTTGACGAGGCCCTTCTCGACGTCGGCGTGCCGCGACAATGCCCACACGTCGTAGCGCTCGTTGTAGTAGATCGGCGCCTCGTCACGCAGTCGGCGGTACGTCGGAAACGGGTCCGCGCTGATGTCAGCGTCGTAGGGGTCGTAGTAGACGCGGCTGTCGTTTGCGATTGTCACGGGCTCCTTCAGAACTCGCGAGTGTGTCCCGCCGGCGATAGGTTCCGCCGTATGGCGTACGAGACTGTCACCGGATACTGCTGGCCGCAATCAGTCGTCGGTGGTGACACTGTCGCGTTGCATCTGTCGTCGCCGCGCGGTCGGCCCGTGGCCGTCGAGGTGGCGCGCGTCGGAGCGGCGCGCTCGACGGTGTTCGCCGACGGCGCGGTTCCAGCCGAACATCAGGACGCGCCGCTCGACGCAGCCACCAACGGATGCAATTGGCCCGCAGCGCTGGTGCTCGACGTCGAGCACGACTGGCGATCGGGCTACTACGAGGTTGTCCTCGATGTCGAAGTCGACGGGAAGACGCGCCGCAGCCACGCGTTCTTCGTCGTCCGACCTCCCGCGGGCGCGCCCACCGCGCCAGTCCTGCTCGCACTGTCGACGAACACCTGGCACGCGTACAACGACTTCGGCGGGCGCAACCTCTACAACGGTGTGACGCAGGTGTCCCTTCAACGCCCGTTCACACCGGGCTATCTCTTCAAGCCGCCCGGGCTCGGCCGGCGCGTCACCACAACCGCTCCACCCGATCCGCGCATGGCCGCGCACGTGGGGTATCTCGCGCTCAACCACCTTTCACCGTGGGCCGGCTCCGCGGGTTGGCCCGACTGGGAACTTCCGTTCCTCCAGTGGGCCGAGGGGCACGGCTACGCCATCGACGTGGTGACGAACGCGGACCTCGAAGACCATCCCGCGCTGCTACGCGACGGCGGCTACGCGCTCTACCTCTCCGTCGGGCACGACGAGTACTGGTCGGCCGGCATGCGCGACACCGTGGAAGATTTCATCGCACGCGGCGGCAACGCCGCCTTCTTCTCCGGCAACACGGCCTTTTGGCAAGTGCGGCTCGAGCACCGCACTCCCGAAGGGCCGGCCGCGACGATGGTCGGTTACAAGGGCCAGCTCAAGCGGGACCCAGTCTTCGGCACCGACCGTCAGCCCGAGCTGACGAGCATCTGGTCCGACCATGTCATCGAGCGACCCGAGAATCAGATGACGGGCGTGAGCTTTGCCCGCGGCGGCTACCACCGCATCGGCAAACGTGCGACTGCGGGCGCGGGCGGCTACACGATCCATCGCGCGGATCACTGGATCTTCGAGGGCACGGGCCTCGGCTACGGCGATGTGCTCGGTGCCGCGGCCGTCACGGTCGGTTACGAATGCGACGGCTGCGATTTCACCTATCGCGACGGACTGCCCTACCCGACCGGGAGCGATGGAACGCCCGTTGACTTCCAGATTCTCGGCACCGCGCCCGCCGCGCACTTCACGCGCACGACCTCGGTACGACCGACGCCCCCCAACGAACCGTCCGAAATCGAGTTCATCGCGGCACGATTGTTCGGACGCCGAACCGACGAGGACGTGGCGCGCATCGCGCACGGCCATGCCGTCCTCGGCACGTACACCTCCGCGGCGGGCGGCGTCGTGGTGACGTCGGGCAGCACCGATTGGGCGCACGGTCTCGCGGGTCGCGACCCGCAGGTCGAGCAGATCACGCGCAATATCTTGGACCGTCTCGGACGCCACCAACCGGACTGATCGCTCGCGGCGCTACCAGTCGAAGTCGAGCACCTGCCGCATCGCGGCGACGAAATCGTCCCAGTTCGATGCCTGGCGCACCGCCGCGATCATCTCGGCGTCGTTCCCCACCGGCCAACGCAGCTGTTGGTTTTCCGAGGCGAGCGCGTCGGCGATGACAGACGCAACCAAGTTCGGTCCGGGCGGCGCGTCGCCCGCGCCGAGCTTGCCTTGCGCCGCTTGCCAGAGTTGTCCGAGCTCCGCGTACGGACCGGGCTCGAGCCGATGGTCGAGGACGTTCGCGCCGAAGTTGGTCTCGATGACGCCCGGCTCGATCACGATCACCCGCACACCGAAGTGCCCGAGTTCGAGATACAAGGCTTCCGACAGCGCTTCGAGCGCGAACTTGCTCGCGGAGTAGTAGCCCCCGAGCGGTGGGGTCGCCACGCCGGCGATCGACGTCACGTTGACCACCGCGCCACTCCCGCGCTCGCGCATCGCGGGCACGCAGGCCTGGATCATGCGCGCCGCGCCGAAGAAGTTCGTCTCGAACATGCGGCGAACCTCGTCGAGCGGTGCGGTCTCGATCGCGCCCTCCACACCGAAGCCGGCGTTGTTCACGAGCACGTCGACCGGTCCGGTCGCGGCGAGCGCCGCCGCGATCGACGCGTCACTGTCGACGTCGAGCGCAAGCGTCTGTGCGACCTTCAGGTCGTCGAGCGTCTCGACCCTGCGCGCGGTCGCGACCACGTCGTATCCCCGCGCGGTCAGCTCGACCGCCGTCGCCCGTCCGATTCCCGTCGAACAACCAGTGACAAGTGCACGTTTTGCAGCCATGCCCTCACCGTAACAAGTTGAGCGGTGGTCAGCGATCGGCGCACCCATCGGCCTGAATGCGTTCATTCCTTGACGAGTTGGTCGACGAGCGTGCGGCTCAGCCAGTCGGCGTACTCAGGTGCGTCCCACTCGAGCACCGTGCGCAAGAGCAGGAACACGTCGATGCTGCCGATGGCCCACATCGTGTCGGCACTCTGCTCGTACGGCTGGCGGAGTCGCTGCTCGTCGACCATGCGGATCAAGTGGCCGAACGTCTCGCGCCGGCGCCGGTGCGCGGCGATGAGATTCGCCTGCGCTTTCGGATCGACCGCCGCCGCCTCGCGATAGGCGATCCACACCGGTGCCAGCCGCTCCATGGTCGCGACGATCTGCGCCGCGAGCATCTGCACTTGGCGCGCCGGGCCTGGCTCGGCTGCCACCGCGGCGAATTGCGGCCGGTCGATCAACATCACGTCTTGGTCGTCACCCGCAACGGCGGTGTCGGTGACGAGGTGCAGCAGCTCGGCCTTGCTCTCCCCCGCGCTGTACACCGACTGCAGCGCGACGCCGGCCTCGCTCGCGATATCGGCCATCGTCGTCGCGACGTAGCCACGCGTGAGGAAGAGCTTGCCCGCAGCGTCGACGACGCGACGGCGCGTCGCGTTCCGCTCCGCTTCGGCTCGCTGTCGTCGACGGGTGGCGTCGTAGGGCCGTTTCGATGGCTTCACCATTGCCTTGACAATAGAGCCTTAATCTGCACAGAATCTAGTTCTATTCTAACTTCCGACTCAGGAGGGTTCCGCCATGCCGACCACAACCCGCCCCACGATCACGCTCGGAGGGATCGCCGTCGACTTCCTCGTCGAGGCCGACGACTCCGACGGCGCCGCAACCGTGTTCGAGTGCAGCGTCGCGGCCGGCGCCCAGGTCCCGCCGCCGCACAGCCACGACGGGTTCGACGAGACGGTCTATGGGCTCGAAGGCGTCTTCACATTCGTGATCGACGGCAACACGTCACACCTCGGTCCGGGCGAGTCGGTCTGCATCCGCCGGGGCCAGGTCCACCAGTTCATCAACCCGGGTCCAGCCAAGGGTCGCTTCCTGTCCGTGGCCACGCCCGGCCTCTTCGGGCCGGACTACTTCCGCGAAATCCGCGATGTCTTGCAGGCGGCCGCCGGCGGTCCGCCCGACGTCGCCGCGCTCTTCGGCGTGATGCAACGCCACGGGCTCACACCCGCCTGATTCCAAAGGAATGCGCGTCGTCACTGGCGCGACGCGCGTTCCTCCAAATACGCCGCGACCGCGGGGTGCCGCAGGAAGTCCGCCCATTGCTGCGGCGTGGCACGGAACTCGGGATCGGTCACTGTCGGGTCGGCACCGTGTTCCAGCAGTGTCTTCACGACGTCGAGCTCGCCGGCGCCCGCCGCGAGGTGCAATGGCGTGCGGCCTGTCGTCGCGATCGGCGCGCCGCGCTCCACCAGCCCGACCACGAGGTCCCACCGGCCGTACGCGGCGGCATGATCTACGAGATCGGATGTCGGGCGCTCCTCGTCGAATTCGTCGAGCACGGTCGGGTCGCCGCGGACGATACGGTCGACGAGGGGATCGCCGGCAACGGTCGTGTGCTGCCAGCGCCAGAGGTCGCGTAGGAGCGCGACCTCCGCTCCATGGTGGACGAACTCGTCGAGCATGTGCAGCACGTACGCGGCGCGCGTCTGGTCTGCGTACTGCGGGCCGGCCACTCGTCCGATCTTCTCACTGAGGCTGTCATTCGTGACGATGGCCAGGTGTGCGTCCCAGCGCTCGTGGGCGCGCTCGAGCAGCGCAATGGCATCGGTTGCGGTCGCCGGCGGTGCACCGTCGGGACCGTCCAGACCGATCGCCGTTCCTTGTGGCGGCACACCGAGCCACCGCGGC
This sequence comes from Acidimicrobiia bacterium, assembly GCA_040513235.1. Taxonomy (GTDB): domain Bacteria; phylum Actinomycetota; class Acidimicrobiia; order IMCC26256; family PALSA-610; genus JANNHK01. The sequence continues at coordinate 6,649 of JBEVDP010000228.1, forward strand.
GCGCGGTTCTCGCCGTAACAGTCGATCAGGTGCCACATGCGCCACGCGATCGTCGTGAACGGTTCGGGTTCCGGCCGGGGCAGCGGCCAGTCGGCCATCCAGGTGCCATCGGCGCGTTGCCGGACCGTCCAACACCCGGGCGCCGGTTCCCAGAAGTACTCCTCGTCGCTCAGTCCGTCGACACGCGCCCGTATCCGCCGCCAGGCCTCGTCGGAGAGACCGACCAGGTCATGCTTCACGTCCGTCATACGCCGAGCGTACGCACCCGAACCGGGAGCGATCCCGTTCAGACACGCCGCTGAAAATATGTGAACAACCCGCCCTCATGGGGAAAGACTCCGGGCGAGCTTCCGCAGGAGGAGACCAGGATGACCGCTCTGCAGGATCGTCGGAACACTGCCCTGCTGGTGATCGACGTTCAGAACGACGTCGTCGCCAACGCCTACCACCGCGACGAAGTCATCATGAACATCCGCGACCTGATCGCCAAGGCGCGCGCCGACAGGGTGCCGGTCGTCTGGATTCAGCATCACGACGCCGAGTTGTCCAAGGGCAGCGACGGCTGGCAATACGTCCCGGAGCTCCAGCGCGAGGAGTCCGAGCCGCTCGTGCACAAGGAGTATGGCGACGCGTTCGAAGACACCGACTTGGAATCCGAGCTGGCGCAGCGCGGAGTGGGCCGGCTCGTCGTCAGCGGCGCGCAGACCGATGCCTGTGTTCGCTCGACGCTGCACGGGGCGTTCGTGCGGGGGTACGACACGCTCTTGGTGGCCGACGCGCACACGACCGACGACTACTCCGAATACGGACTACCGCCTGCCGACAAGGTCATCGCCCACACGAACATGTACTGGAAGTGGCAATCGGCCCCCGGCCGTACCGCTTCGGTTGTCGAGACGGCCGACGTCGACTTCGCGGGTGGCGAGTAGGAACGTCGAGGCACCATTCCTAGGTGACAATGAACGCGGCTGAGATCACGTCGACGTAGCCGTCGCTATAGACGAGGCGCGTCGTCAGTGTGTGGGGTCCCTTCGTGAAGGTTTTCAGGTTCGCTTGGCCGTTCGGCTTGGTCCCGCCGAAGTCGAACGGCTCGAGGTGTCGAAGCCGTCGATTGGACGCCACGTAGCGACCGTGACGACGAGGAAGCGTGTTGTCGTGAGTATCGGACAACTCACGACTACCGAGCGGGTGGGGACTATTCCGGATCATTCGGTCACCTCCCGGCGGCGCGCTTCGTCGACGGCGCGCGCGAACTTCGCGGTCGCCAATTCGATCAACGCCGGCACCGCCTGGGGCTCGATCCCGAGTCGCGCCGCGATCTCCTCGGGCGCGACGCCCTCGGCGAGCCACCTGACGACTCGCTGATACGCCGGCGGAAGCCGGAAGATGGGCTCGTCGAGATCCGTACCGTCAGCAATGACGGATATCGCGGTCGCCGTCGTGAGTAGACGAGTACTCACGGGGACGCGATCGACGCGGCGCGCGCACTGGTTCGGTCCGCTCGACTGCACTTATTGTGTCCGCAGGAGGCTGCGATGGACGCACGGCGGGCCCCGCACGCCCCCCAGTTCGACGCAGCCCAGCGCGTCGCGCTGCGGGAGTGGCCGCTCGTAGGACGCGACGACGAGCTGGCGCTCGCGACCGCTGCGCTGGCAACACACGGCTGCGTCGTGCTGACGGGTGACGCGGGCGTCGGGAAAACGCGCCTCGCCCGCGAGGTGCTCGCTCGGGTTGCGAAGGACGGCGACCGAACGGAGTGGGTCGCCGCGACCCAGTCGGCTGCGACCATTCCGCTCGGCGCGGTGGCGCAACTCGTTCCGGAGGCGGCGATCGGTCGCGGTCGTGACGCGACGTTGCGCGGAATCGTCCGGGTGCTCCAGCGCGACGACGACAAGAGCTTGCTCCTCGGCATCGATGACGCGCACCTGCTCGACGACGCGTCCGCGGCACTCGTACAGCACCTCGTTGCCGGACAAGCCGCGTCAGCGGTTATCACCATGAGGAGCGGGGAATCCATCTCGGACTCGATCGCGTCGTTGTGGAAGGACGGGCCAGCTCCGCTCATCGCGCTGCAGACGCTGGCGCGCCCCGAGGTCGAGGCCGTTGTGACAACCGCGCTCGACGACCCCGTAGACGGGGCAACGCTGCATTTCTTGTGGGAGTCCAGCCGCGGCAACGCGCTCTTCCTGCGCGAACTCGTCCGTCACGGCGTCGAATCGGGCGCGCTCCGTTGCGAGCTCGGTCTGTGGCGATGGTCGGGCCGGCTCGAGCTGAGCGAACGGCTCCACCAACTCCTCGCGAGGCGCATGGGCGCCCTCAGCGATGGAGAACGGTCCGCGCTCGAACTCGTTGCAGTGGGTCAGCCGCTCACCGTCGACTCCCTCAGCAACCTCGGAGTCGCGGAGCTCGTTGCGCAGTTGGAACGAAGGGGTCTCGTCGCCTCTCCGCCCGGGCAATCCGGAGTCGTCGCCGTTGCCCACCCTCTCTTCGGTGAGATCCTTCGTGAAGGCATGCCGTCGTCACGTCGTCGTGAAGTGCAGCTCGCATTGGCCGACGCGATCGAAGCGACCTGCGACGGCTCGCCCGCCGAGCAGTTTCGCATCGCGTTGTGGCGCGTCGACGCCGGTGACCGCACGCGACCCGAACAGACGCGGGCGGCGGCGATGCGAGCGCTCCGGCTCTGGGAGCCCGTCATCGGCGAGCGACTTGCGCGCGCCGCGCTCGAGTCGGGTCCCGAGATGGAGGCGGCGTATCTGCTCGGAGGCTCGCTCAGCGACCAGAATCGCTCCGAGGAGGCACTCGACGCGTTTCGTTTCGCGCGCACACTGGCGGGATCGGATCGCCTACGCGCATCGGTGGCCACCAACGAGGCCGGCGTGTTGAGCGCCCAGTTGGGGCGGCTGTCCGATGCCGAACGCGTCCTGAGCGAGACGCTCGAACAGGTGCGCGATCCCGACGCGCGCGCGATCCTCGAAGGCGGCCGGGCCGCGATCGTCGTGAGCGGTGGCTTCGCGACAACCAACGGCCCGGAGCCCCTCACGAACGCGGTGCCGACCGCGGTGCTGGCCGCGGTGCTCGAGAGCACAGCGGCGGGTCGCCTCGATCTCGCCGTTCGCATCGCGAGTGAACGCCTCGCGACGGCGCCGCAGTGGACCAACGAGTTCCCGAAGATCGAGCTCTTCCTGCACCTCGCCCGAACGTGGGCACTGGTGCTGAAGGGGGATCTCGCCGACGCGCAGGTTGCAGCCGACGTCCAGTACGCGACGGCCGTCGAAGACCGCACCGAGTTTCCCCGGGCGACCTGGAGCCTGTTGCGCGGGATGATCCATGTTGCTCAGGGGCGCCCGAACACTGCGATGCGCACGCTCTTGGAGGCCGCCGCGGGATTCGAGGTCGCCGACGGCGGCTTTCGCCGCCCGAGCCATGCATGCCTTGCATTGGCCCAGGCACTCGCCGGCGACGTCGCCGCCGCAGAGCAGCACCTGAGCACGGCGGCGCAGGCAATGACCAGCTTCGACGGCGTGTTCGGCGTGGATGTCGCGCGTGCGCGCGCCTGGCTCATGGCCGCGCGCGGTGAAGTATCCGCGGCCGCGGCCGAATTGCGGCGCGTCGCGGACGACGCAGCCGCGCGCAATGCCTGGGCCCTCGAGGTGTGGGCCCTTCACGACGCCGCTCGCTTCGGGCGCGGAGCCGACGTCGTAGATCGGCTCGAAGCGTTGAGCGGGCTGGTCGACGGCGCTTTCGTCGACAATGCGGCGAAGCACGCGCGTGCGCTCGTCGACAGTGACGGCGCGGCCCTCGACCTGGTTTCCAACACGTTCTCATTCCTCACACTCGACCTGTTCGCGGCCGAAGCGAGCGCGGCCGCAGCACGGTCCCATCGGCACGCAGGCAAGCGCGCAAGTGCGTTCGCCGCGCTCGAGCGCGCACGAGAACTCGCCGCACGCTGCGAATCGGCCCAAACGCCCGCGTTGGAGTGGGCTGATCAGCCCGAAGACCTCACCGCGCGCGAACGCGAGATCGCCGACATGGCCCGCTCCGAACTTGCCAGCCGGGAGATCGCGGTCCGGCTCGGCATCACGACGCGGACGGTCGACAACCTCCTCGGACGCGTCTACGCAAAACTCGGCGTGTCGGGCCGTCAGGAACTCACCGAAGTGCTCGGTCGGCGCAACCTGTAGGCAGCACGATCAACCTCGACCGGCGACGGCGAGTTCACCAGTGTGAAATGAACCTCTGACGCGGAGTTGAGCGTCAGAGGGGAACGTGTCGGTCGGGATCCGGCAGTGCTCGCGGACCAAGGATCGCCTCGTAGTAGCAGCCGTACGCGGACGTCGTGTCGAAGTAGGCGAATGCTCCATCGCCATCGACGCCGAACCCGGCACCGGATTGCACGACGGGATATCCCTTGGCCTCCATCGCTGTGATCGCACCGTCGATGTCGTCGACGTAGTAGCCGAAGTGATGCATTCCCGGTCCGCGGTCTCGAAGGAAGTCGTCCCAGATACTCGGGCCGGCAACAGGCTCGATGAGTTCGTAGGTAAGTGGACCGATCGAACACAGTGCGACCACAGCCTCGAACGTTCCTACGCGCCCTTGGTACGTGCGTTGCGGCAAACGCTCGGCATCGAAGTTCCAGATGTTCCACGGCCCGATGCCAAGTCCGAGCCAATGAGTGAGCGCGACCTCCAGGTCGCGCACCACAAATGCAACCTGCCCGGTTGGAGGTTCACCGTTCGGTAGGACCCTCGACCTGTCGGCGTGCTCACTCAAACCAACACCTCCGCGACATGGCCCGGCGGTTACCGATCCGTGCGCCAACCCATCGCGTCCCCGGTCTCGCGTCGGGGCGAATACTACGAGGTGCGCCGCCGCCGTGGTTTCGCCGCGACTTGCGATCGGAGCTGCTCGACGATCAGCGCGACGGTGTTCGCGAAGACATCGGGGATGCGTTCGACGGGTAGTCCATAGAGGTCGTGCAGCGGCCACGACGCGTCCGCACCCGAGAGGCTGAGCAGCATCGCGGTTGCGTCCTCTGTCGCCCGCGCCGGTGCACCGATCGCGGCGACCGCGCGCCGGATGGCGTCGAGTCGCTCCTTGCGTCGCTGCTGCCGTATCTCCGGCCACTTGATCGCGGTCAACGACAACGCCCGGGTGAGCGGGCTCGCGAGCGCCATGCGATGGATGTCGCGGTAGTACCGGGGAAGATCGTCGGGCCCCTGCGCGACGACGAAGCCCTGCGGGAAGATGTGCCGGTCGAGCCACTCGCCGAGTGCGGCGAACTGGCTCTCACGATTTGGGAAGTAGGCGTGCACCGTACGGACCGACACGCCCGCGCGGTCAGCGGCCTCGCGGGGCGACAGCTGATCGCGACCGGGCTCCG
>JBEVDP010000229.1:0-4571 GCA_040513235.1 Acidimicrobiia bacterium
GGTCGCGCGCCACGATCGACGACTCGGCTTCGGCGGGGCGGCCCGGTATCCCGAGCCGGGCCGACCACTCCCCTTCGTGCATGTGACCGCCGCGCACCAGCGCTGGGTCTTCGGCGTGTTGCGCGATGACGGCACTCGGTAGCGCGCTCGCGTACTCGAAGGCGCGCCGCATCACTTGCGCGTCGGCGACACAGTCGCCGTCGTCGGTGAAGATGCGCACGCCGAGGTCGTACAGCTCGCCGAGCGGCGCCAGCTCCACGCCCGCGCGGCCCTTGGTGATGCACCCGGCGACATGCACCTCGCACGCGACCCCCCGGCCTCGTTCGAGCACAGCCTGCACCACGGCCGCGTCGTCGAGCGGCGGATCGGTGTTCGGCATGCACACGACCGCCGTACAACCACCAAGAGCCGCGGCGCGAGCACCACTTTCCACCGTCTCGGCGTCCTCGCGGCCCGGTTCCCGCAAGTGCACCTGCAGGTCGACGAGCCCCGGCGCGATCACGCACCCCTCCGCGTCGAGCACGGTTGCCCCGGCGCCCGGTGCGAGGCCGCGGCCGACATCGGCGATCACGCCGTCGACGACGCGCACGTCGCCCGTTCGTTCTCCGGTTGCATCCGCGATCCGGCCGCCGGTGATGAGCCATTCCGCCATCAGAAGATCGGCCCTCCCGAACCGACGAGTGTCCACAGCACGGCCATGCGCACCGCGACACCGTTGGCAACTTGCTCGGTCACGAGCGACCGCGACGAATCGGCGACGTCGGCCGCGATCTCAACCCCGCGATTCATGGGTCCCGGGTGCATCACGAGGGTGTCCGGTTTGAGGCGCGCCGCCCGCTCGCTCGTGAGGCCGTAGCGGTGCGCGTACTCGCGCGTCGACGGGAACAGCGCCTGGTCGATGCGCTCCCGCTGGACGCGCAGGAGGTACACGACGTCGACGTCGGCGAGCGCGTCGTCGAGATCGTGGGTAACCGTCACGGGCCAGCCGGTGACGCGCTCAGGCAGCAGGGTCGGCGGCGCGACGAGTGTGACCGTGCACCCGAGTGCGGCGAACGCCTTCACGTTGCTGCGGGCAACGCGCGAGTTGCGGATGTCGCCCACGATCGCGACGCGGCAGCCGTCGAGCGACGGGCCACGGTGGACTCGCAATGTGTACGCGTCGAGCAGGGCTTGCGTCGGGTGCTCGTGCCGGCCGTCGCCACCGTTCACGACGCTCGCGTCCGACCACGCGGCCACGCGATTCGCCGCGCCTGCCGCGCTGTGACGCACGACGATCGCGTCGACGCCCATGGCTTCGATCGTCTGCACTGTGTCGAGAAGGCTCTCGCCCTTCTTCGTCGACGACGTCGACACCGAAAACGTCATCGTGTCGGCCGAGAGCCGCTTGGCCGCGGTCTCGAACGACAGCCGGGTTCGCGTCGAGTCCTCGTAGAAGAGCGAAACGACGGTCTTGCCCCGCAACGCCGGTACCTTCGGGATCTCACGGCGCGTCACCTCGACGAAGGACTGGGTCAGCTCCAACATCGCTTCGATCCCGGGGCGCAGACCCGAACGTTCGGCGTCAGGATCGTTGCCGGCGAGGTCGTCGACCGACAGCAGGTGCTTCACGCGGCTCCACCCTTCTCCGGGACTCCCCAGATCTCGACGCCGTCGTCCGACCCGTCGACCTCGACCAGCCGCACCCGCACGTCCTCGGCGTGTTTGGTCGGGAGGTTCTTGCCGACGTAGTCGGCGCGGATCGGCAGTTCCCGGTGCCCGCGATCGACGAGCACAGCGAACTGGATCGCTTCGGGTCGGCCGAGCTCGAGCAGCGCGTCGAGCGCGGCGCGCGCGGTACGGCCCGTATAGAGCACGTCGTCGACGAGGACGACGATGCGTCCGCTGATATCGGGGACCTCGGTCGGGCCGAGGGGCGCGATCGGCCGCAAGCCGATGTCGTCACGGTAGAACGCGACGTCCAGCATGCCGACAGGGACGTCGACGGCTTCGAACGACGCGATCGCGGCCGCGAGGCGCTGGGCGAGAGCCACACCGCGCGTGTACAGGCCGACGAGCACGACCCGCCGGCCGCCGTGGTTGCGTTCGACGATCTCGTGTGCGACCCGGGTCACCGCCCGGCGCAGGTCGGCCTCGTCGAAGACCCGCGTGCGAAGGACCGGGGCGGGTGCGCCGGGCCCGGAGACGACGGCACCCCCGCCGGTTCGGTCGGGGGCGTTCGGGCGTTCGGGCGCGGGCCGCGCAGTCATGTCGTCCTCCGTAGGGACCTCTCGGGATCCCCTTCACGGTCGCGGCGACAGTAGCAGGCGGCCCCGCGGCCGCACGGCTCCTCCAGCGGCCGCACGGCTCCTATTGCCGCGCGGGGACGGATTTCAGCGCGGCGTCCGCGGCCGCACGCGCTTGTGCATCGGCCGGTCCGGACGAGAACGCATCGCGGTCGATGACGTCACCGACAACCGCGAGCTCGGGCCGGTTCAGCAATGTCGCGAGCACCCCGGAGTACTCGCGTGGCGTTTCCGCGGGCTCGCGCGGTCGCCCGGCGCGGGCGCCGACGCGTTCGCGTCGGGCGAGCGTGCGCGCACCCCACGAGCGCCGCGCTGCGAGCCGGCGCCGGATGCCCGCCAGCAGGCCGGGCGCGGCGACGACGGCCCAACACACGAGACCGAGCACCACGATGAGTTCCACCATGTGATCGCGGGCGGTCTCGAACCACGAACCGCTCGAGCCCGCGTCGCCCGCCAGGGGCACCGACGCAGTCGGGTCGAAGCCCTGCCAGCCGACTCCCGGGAAGAACACCTCGGTCCAGGCGTGCGCGTCTCGTTCGCGCACGATGAACCGACCGGACAGCGGATCACGATCACCCGGCACGAAGCCCGTGGCCAGCCGGGCCGGGATGCCCACGCTGCGGGCGAGGACGACGAGGCTGCTCGCGACCTGCTCGCACCAACCCTCGCGCGACTCGAACAAGAAGTGGTCGACGACGTCGGCGCCGCTCGGCGAGAGTGGCGCGTCGAGGGAATAGCGCGTGTGGATCCCGAGCCAGCGTTCGATCGCCCGGATCTTGTCGTAGGACGTAGACGCACCGGCAGTGATCCGCACGGCGAGCTGCCGCACCCGTTCGGTCGCGACGGGCGCTTGCGCGTACTGATCGGAAATCTCGTCGCGGACCGTGTTCGCGTCGGCGGCGCGGAGTGTCTCCTCGGTCGGCAGCGAGCTGCGACTCGTTACGGTGTACACCGCGTCCCGCCCGAGGCCGCCGACCACGGCGGCAGTCCCGTCGGGGCGGCCGACGATCATCTTCCGCGTCTGGAACTCGACGGCCGCGGGCGCGGCGAACAGCACGTCGGCGAAGTCCGACTCCAGCGTGAACGTTTGGGTCATTGGTTCGCCATTGGTCGCGCCGGGATCGTTGGGATCAACGATCGTGCGCACGGTGTCGCCGTGGCGCGGGAGCGCGAACACATCGCGGTCCGAACGCGTCCAGGCCGAACCGTCCCACACGTCGAAGATCTCACCGCGCCAGAAGTCGGCACGCGGCGCGTCGACGGTGAACACGACGCGTTCTGAGAGCCGGGGCCGGTTGGTCATGTCGAGCCGGCCCGACGCGCGCAGCGACGCCGGCGCGTTCTGCGCGTCCGCGAACGTGGGCAGGACGCCAGGCCAAATGTGCCGGCCGAGCTGGTCGGTCACCGTAGGCACGAGCACCACCGAGAAGATTGCGACGACCGCGCCGATCATCGCGGCTGCGCGCGCTGCTTCGGGGACGCGGCCCGCGAGCCGCGTGCCACCCGCGAGCGGCTGCGCGTCCTCAGCCGCGGCGCGGTCGATGAAGATGAGCGCCGTCACCGTGCCGGCCGCCCACAGGATGATGAGATTGCTGTCGGTGCTCGGCAACGCCGCGTGCCGCAACGCGCCGAGTCCGGCGACGCCCAGCAGCAGCACGGTCGCGGCGCGTGTCGGGAACGACGGCAGCGCCAAGACCGCGAGGAAGGCGGCTGCGGCCGCCGCGGCCGCGCCGACGAACAGGGGTACGCCCGCACGCGGCGCGGCGACCGCACCGACCGCGCCGAGCGCGACTGCACTCGCAACGGCTACCGCGCGCCAGGGTGACCCGGCGGCGGCCGGACGGCGCCGCGGCGCGGCGGTCGGACGGCGCCGCGGCGCGGCGCCGTTCACGACACCGCCGTTCGGGACTCGACCGCGCGCACGACGTGTTCCGGCCACCCGTCGGGTGCGGGCGCGGGCGGTCCGCCGACTGCGCGGGCGAGGCTGTTCCCCAGGGTGCGCGCGTCCGCGATCGACTCGCAGACGGGGCCCTCGGGCCCGCGCGTGCAGAGCACGAGCAGCGCGCCCCGTGCGAGCACCGACCGGCCCAGGCCCGCCGCCAGGCTCGCAGCGTCCTCGGCGCCGTCCTGCGGTCCGCTGAGATCGACCACGAGCGCGAGGCCGAGGTTGGCCGGGGGGTCGTGCTCACGCACGACCAAGTCCCCGCGGCGCGCGCTGGACGGCCAGTGCACGAGGCGCGCGGCGTCGCCGGGCACGTACGGCCGTACCGCGCGCACGACCTCGAGCCC
>JBEVDP010000230.1:0-6246 GCA_040513235.1 Acidimicrobiia bacterium
CGCGTGATCAACGCGCGTTGGGTACCCGCTTCCGCTTCGACGTCGACCGCGGCACACGCGGCGCCGAACCCGCGCCACGCGGCGACATCTTCGATGCCCGCGCGCCGGGCCCGTTCCTGCGCGCCCCCGAGTATGAGCGGTGGGATGCGCAGGCCACGGCGCACGAGCAACGCGCCCGCACCTCTCGGACCGCCCCACTTGTGTGCGGTCACCGAGCACAGGTCGGTACCGAGCGCGGCGAACGACATTGGCATGTGGCCGATCGCCGCGCACGCGTCGACGTGTGTCAGCACGCCTCGCGACCGAGTCCGTGCGCAGACGTCGGCCGCCGGTTGCACCGTGCCCACTTCGTGGTTGGCCAGCTGCACCGAGACGAGCACGGTGTCGGGACGCATTGCCGCTTCGACCGCGGCCGCCTCGTAGCGGCCGAGCCCGTCGACGGGCACGTTCGTACATTCGACATCGAGCGCCTCGATCGTTTCGCGCACGGCCGAATGCTCGACCGCGGTCGTCACGACGTGACCGGGTGTTTTCGCGACCGTGCCGCGAATCGCCATCGCGATCGCCTCGGTGCCCGACGCGGTGAACACGACCTCACGCGGGCGCGCATCGACGAGCGCCGCGACCTGTTCGCGTGCGGTCTCCAACGCGACGCGTGCCGCGCGGCCTTCCGCGTGGAGGCGCCCGGGGTCGGCGAAGAGATCCTCCGCCATCACCTCACGCGCGGCCGGCCGCAGAGGAGCGGAAGATGCGTGATCGAGGTACGAGCGGGTCACACGCGGGTGACGCAGTGCGCGCCCCCGCCGGGCCGGCTCTGCTCGATGATCGGCTGCGTGTCCCCGTACAGGCCGTGCAGCATGCCCTTGATCATGCCGGTGTCGACCGCACAGAGCACGTGGGGGTACTTGGTGGCGGCTTCGCCGAACGGGCAGTGCTCGGCGACGAGTGTGAGCGACTTGCCGCGCGACTCCGCGTGCGCGGCGAACCCGTGCGCGGTGAGCGCGTCGGCGACCGACGCGACCGCGGCCTTTACCGAACGGTGCCCCTCACCCGGTTCCATGCGGGCCGCGATCGCGACGCCGTATTCGTACCCGACCTGTTCGGCGAGCGTGCCGGCCTCTTCAACCGGAAGCCGTTCGAGCGCGCGAGCGAGGAGCGTTCCGAGCAGGTCGTCGCGCCGGGGCGGGAACGCGAGGTGCGTGTCGCGCGCGGTCGCGACGTATCGCTTCGAGGGCCGGCCCGCCGATTCATGCCGCACCAGTTCGACACCGACATAGCCCCCGGCCGCCAACTTCTCGAGATGGTGGCGGGCGACGTTGGGGTGGAGCGCGAACTCCTCGGCGACTTCGGCGGCCTTGGCGCCTTCGGGCCGGCCCCGCACGAAGAGGTAGATCTCCCGACGGGTGGGGTCCCCGAAGGCGGTCGTAACCGCCGCAACGGCCGCAGCAAACTCCTCTGGAGTGAGTTCGGCCGCAGTCATGCGCACTATTCTACCTACGTCCGTAGTGAAAATGGTCGGGAGCCGTGATGCCCTCCGAATCCGACGTCCTCGAAGCGCTACGCCCGGTCGAGGACCCCGAACTGCACCGCTCGATCGTTGATCTCGACATGGTGCGGAGCGTCGTGATCGCCGGCGACAAGGTCACGGTTACGGTTGCTCTGACCGTCGCCGGCTGCCCCCTACGGGCCGAAATCACCAGCCGAGTCACCGGTGCCGTCACGGCGCTTCCCGGCGTGGCCGATGTCGACGTCGACCTCACGGTCATGACCGACGAGGAGCGCCACGCGCTCACCGAGAAACTTCACGCGCAACAGGGTCACGGCCATGCACAGGCGCACGGTCCGGGTCCCGAGCAACGGCCAAATCCCTTCACCGATTCGCGGACGCGGGTCCTTGCGATCGCGTCGGGCAAGGGTGGCGTGGGCAAGTCGTCGGTAACCACGAACCTCGCGGTCGCGCTCGCGCAGCGCGGCCACCGCGTCGCGGCCGTCGACGCCGACGTGTGGGGTTTCTCGATGCCACGCATGCTCGGCATCGATCGGCCGCCCACGATCATCGACGACGTGATCGTGCCGCCGGAAGCGAACGGCGTCGCACTGATCTCCATGGGCTTCTTCGCGCGCGAAGACCAGCCCGTCGTGTGGCGGGGGCCGATGCTGCACAAGGCGCTCGAGCAGTTCCTCACCGACGTGCACTGGGGCGAGCCCGACTTCCTCATCGTCGACATGCCGCCCGGCACCGGCGACATCGCCCTCTCGATGGCGCAGTTCCTGCCGCGCGCGGAGGTCGTCGTCGTCACGACGCCCCAGCCCGCGGCGCAGAAGGTCGCCCAGCGCGCCGCCTACATGGCGCGCAAGGTGAACCTCGGCGTCGTCGGTGTGATCGAGAACATGTCGTGGTTCACGTGTGAGCACGGCGACCGCTACGCGCTGTTCGGCGCCGGCGGTGGACAGGAACTGGCCGACGACCTCGAAGTGCCGCTGCTCGGTCAGATCCCGCTCGTGCCCGAGCTTCGGGCCGGCGGCGACGCGGGCATGCCGATCGTCGTCGCCCGGCCCGACGACGACGCGTCGGTCGCCTTCCGCGAGATCGCGCGCCAGCTCGACGAAGACCTCGCGCCGAAGCGGATCTACCGAACCGAACTCAAGATCGTTTGATCATCCGTGAGTGGGCGCCCGCGAGCCGAGCATTCCGGCTCGCAGCCCGAAGGGCCCCGAGCGGCCCGGCCCTTCGGGCCAAGAGCGGACAAGCGGGAGGTAGGGTCCACCGCATGGAAGTTCGGATCGGCGTCATCTACACCACTCGGGAGCTCGTCGTGGAAACCGACGACTCGCCCGAGGAAGTCACGAAGACCATCGAGAAGGCTCTCGACGGGACCCAGGCGATGCTCTGGCTCACCGATTCGAAGGGCAAGCGCGTCGGAGTGCCCTCCGACAAGATCGCATTCGTCGAGGTTGCGGCAGACGCCGGAGGGCGCCAGGTCGGCTTCGGCTCCCGGTAGCCGATGATCGGGCCGGCGCCTGACCTGCTCGACCGGCGCCTGCTGTTCTTCACGGGCAAGGGTGGTGTCGGCAAGAGCACGGTCGCGGCGGCGACCGCATTGCTCGCGTCGCGCATCGGCAAGCGGGTGCTGCTCATCGAGGTCGACGCCAAGGGTGATGTGCCCGCGCAGTTCGAACAGCAGCCGGTCGGCTTCAAGCCGCGCGAGATCCATCCCGGCGTGCTGGCGATGGCGATGGACACCGAGGCGTCGTTGCAGGAGTACCTGCGCCTGAACCTGCGGGTCCCGGTACTCGGCCGCCTCGGTCCGCTCGCCCGCGCGCTCGACTTCGTCGCCAACGCGGCGCCGGGTGTCAAGGAGATCCTCACCATCGGCAAGATCTGCTGGGAGGTTCGGGAAGCGATCGAAGGCCGCTCCGACATCGATCTCGTCGTCGTCGACGCGGCGGCGACTGGTCACATCGTCGCCCAGTTGGGTGCACCCGAAGGCATCCGCGACCTCGTCGACGTCGGTCCCGTACGCACCCAGACCCAGTGGCTCTCGGAACTGCTTGCCGATCCCGCGATCACCGCTGTCAACGTCGTCACGACGCCCGAGGAGATGCCTGTCGCGGAGACGATCGACCTCGTCGCGCGTCTCCGGGCCGAGGTGAACGTCCCGCTCGGAACGGTCATCGTGAATCGGGTGCTGCCCGAGCTGTTCACGCATGCAGACGAGACGACCTTCGAAGCCCTGCGCGAACCCGACGTCTTCAACGCGCTCACGGTGCGCGCGGGCGATGGAACCACCGCAGTGCTCGACGGTGCCCGGCTCGCCGTCGCGCTCCGGCGTACGCGGGCCGAGCACCTCGGCGAACTCCTCGACGCCGTCGACCTTCCTCTGATGTACATCCCGTATCTGTTCGTGCGCGCGCACGGCTTGCGCGTCACGAACATGGTGGCGGAAGCGCTCGGTCAGGAACTGGGGCTGTGACCGCCGTGAACCCGCGCCGTCGTCGCGACGACTCGTCGGGTCTCGAGCGGCTTCTTGCTGCCAAGGAGATCGTCGTGTTCTGCGGGGCTGGCGGCGTGGGCAAGACGTCGGTCGCGGCGGCCGCCGCCCTCGGCGCCGCGAGTCAACTCGGCGGCAAGGTGCTCGTGCTCACGATCGACCCGGCCAAGCGACTCGCGACGGCCTTGGGTCTCGAAGGCCTCGGCAACCGCGCGCACCAAGTACCGCCCGAACTGCTGAAGGCCGCGGGCGTCGAACCGCGCGGCGAGTTGTGGGCGGCGATGCTCGACACGAAGCAGTCGTGGGACGACCTCGTGCTGCGGCACGCCAAAGACGAAGAAACCGCGTATCGCATTCTCGACAACCGCCTGTACCACAGCCTCACCGGCCGGTTCGTGCAGAGCCACGACTACATCGCAATGGAGCGCTTGTACGAGATCCATGCGGGCGGCGAGTACGACCTGATCGTCATCGACACTCCGCCCACACGCAACGCGATCGACTTCCTCGAAGCCCCGGCCCGCATGGCCGAGTTCTTCGGCGGCCGCTTGCTGCGATGGCTCACCCTCCCGTATCGCGTCGGTGGCAAGCGTGGCAACCGAGTGTTGTCAGTCGCGAGCCGGCCCTTCTACCAGATGGCTGATCGCGTCCTCGGGAGCAAAGTCCTCGAAGACATCGCCGAGTTCTTCATGAACTTCCAGTCGATGTACGACGGGTTCGTGCAGCGCGCGCACGCAGTCGAAGCGCTCCTGCACGATCGCCGCACCACGTTCGCGGTCGTCACGACACTCGAAGCCGCGCCGCTCAACGAGGCCGAGCACTTTTGCGCCGAACTCGTCAACCGCTCGTTTCACCTCGGCGCGCTCGTACTCAACAAGACGTTGCCCGACTACCTGCTCGATCCCGACGGTGCCGAAGCGGCCACCACCCTCGTCGACGACGCACCCGCGTTGGCCTCGGAGTTTGCTGCGCTCGGGCCACCCGAACTCGCTGACACGACGCGGACCGCGCGCGTTCTCCGAACGATCGGCGAGTCGTATCGCAACTTCTCCGTCGTCGCGCTCCGGGAGGCCGAGCTGCGTTCGGAACTCGCACGGGTTCCCGAAGAAGTGCTGCGCGTGCCGACCTTCGAGCGCGACATCGGCGACCTCGACGGGCTCGTGGAGATCGGCCGTTACCTGTTCGGTGACCCCGCGAGCGAAGCATGAGCATGACGACGGTTTTCGAGCTGGCGCGGGCTCGGACCTCGCTGGGGCGCGGCGACCTCGTGCACGTCGAGCGCCTCGTCGCGAGCTGGCGTCCGCTCGCCGACCTCTCGTTCGCCGACCTGCTGCTCCTCGCTCCGATCGCGGGGGAGGAAGGGCATCGATTCGTCGTGCTGGCGCAGGTGCGGCCGGTCACCGGCCAGACGAACTACCCGCAGGATCTCGTCGGCAGCGTGGTCGACGAGGTCGAACGCCCGTTGCTCACGCGCTGCTGGCGGACTGGAGAGATCGTCGACGGCGACACGCCTGCAATCGGCTCCAAGGAACGCGTGCGGGTGCAGTGCATCCCGATGCGCCACCATGGCCGGCTCATCGCGGTGCTCACGCAGGAGTCGGCGATCTCGTTCATGCGTCGCGAGGGTGAGCTCGAACGCGCGTATCTCGAAGTGGTTGATCGCTTCGCGCAGATGGTGTCCGAGGGCTCGTTTCCGTTTCCGGTCGACGAGGTCGAAGTGGAGAGTGCGCCGCGCGTCGGCGACGGTGTGATCGTCATCGACGTCGAAACGAGAGTCCGTTTCGCCAGTCCCAACGCGGTGAGCTCGTTGCATCGCATGGGGATCCACGCGTACGCGCAGGGCCAGCTCCTCGCCGACGTCGGTTTCGACGATGCCGGAGCCCGCAGCGCGATGCAGACCCGCCTCCCGGTTTCGGAAGAGATCGAGCGCGGCGAGGTGTCGGTGCTGACCCAAGTGGTCCCGTTGCTCGATGCCGGTCGCGCGGTCGGCGCGATCATCCTGATGCGCGACGTGAGCGATCTGCGGCGGCGGGACCGCATGCTGCTCTCGAAGGACGCAACGATCCGCGAGATTCACCACCGCGTGAAGAACAACCTACAGACGATCGCGTCGTTGCTGCGGCTCCAGACTCGGCGGTTGCGGACGTCCGAGGCCAAGGCCGCGCTGGCCGAGTCGGAGCGCCGGATCCGGTCGATCGCGATCGTGCACGAGACGCTGTCGCGCGAACCCGGCGACATCGTGCATTTCAGCGAG
>JBEVDP010000231.1:0-2546 GCA_040513235.1 Acidimicrobiia bacterium
CGACCCCGCCGGTCATCCGTTCTGCCTGTTCACTCGCGGCGAGTAGATGTCCCGGCTCGACGAGCCTCGTCCACAGTGCCCGTCAGATGCTCGCTCACCGAGACGACGCCGAGCGGTTGAGGACGTCATTCGGGGACAGACGGGCGTCCTGTCGTCGACCGGCACCTCGGGGACGCCCGCTGGGATTCGCAGCACGGCGTCAGGACGAGAGATCCACTCCGAGTCGACGGGCTCCGTCCTCCAGCGAGACGACGTCGCAGGTGTGCGCGGCAGTGTTCCGCATCGGAGATCCGGGGTCGGTCGTGACCACAGACTGAGGCAGCCCGCACGCGTGCCTGGTGTCAGTACCGAAGACCGTGTAGTGCTGATCTGGCCCTGCACCGAAGAAGCGTCGAACGATGATGTAGGGCCGACCGCACCGGACTCCTGCTTGCATCAGATCCGATCTCATGGCGTCGATGTCGGTTGCTTGCAAGACGACACCCGTGGGCGCCAGGTCACCCTCCGCTCCGTCGTACTCGATGATGTCCAGGTACCGGTCCGCGACAACGATCGACACGGTACGAGCCGAATTCGCCCCGTTGTCGCCTGGCCATTGGGCTTCGCCGATCGGTGTCATCGACAAACCTGAGCCTTTGACGATCTCGATGGCGCGGTCGAGATCCCTTGTGCCGAAGGCGACGTGGTCGATCGGAAGCTCAATGCGCACCGGTCGAACTGTACGAGGACTCACGGTGCCCTGCCCCCGACCGCCGGTTCAGGTGCGGTGTGAATGAGCGCAGAGTTGCCAAGCCCTCGCCGTTGGCGTTGTGTGCTCGACCGCTACGTCGTGACGAACGCTCGCATCCCCTCGAGCGCACGATCGACGTCGTCGCTGGTGCTGTAGGGCGCGAGCCCGAAACGAAGCGCATGCTCATCTGGAAGGTCGAGCCGTCGGAATGGCTCGTAGGCGTAGAAGCTGCCTGCCGGCGCGAGCACGCCGCGGCGCGCAAGGAAGTCGTACGCGTCCCAGGTCCGGCGTCCAGGCAGGGTGAGCAGAAGGGTCGGGGTGCGATCGGCCGCGCGCGAATGGATCGTGACGGCGCTCCCAAGTGCTGCGAGTCCAGCTTCGAGCTGTTGGCAAAGCTGCGTCTCGTGGATCTCGATCGCGCAGAGCGACTTGCGGAGGCGGTCACGGCGTTTCGTGGCGTCGCCGGGTGCGATGGCGGCGAGGAAGTCGACGGCTGCTGCCGCTCCGGCCATGGTCTCGTACGGGAGCGTGCCGAGCTCGAAGCGCTCGGGCACCGCGTTGGTCGACGGCAGGAGCTTGTCCGGGCTGAGCGTGTCGAGGAGCCCTGGCGTCGCCGCGAGCACACCGCAGTGGGGGCCGAGGAACTTGTAGGGCGAACAGACGAACAGGTCGGCACCCAGTGCGCCGATGTCGACGATCTGATGCGCGGCGTAGTGCACCCCGTCGACATGAACGAGCGCGCCGGCATCGTGCGCGATGCGAGCAATGTCAGCCAGGGGCGGCTTGGTTCCGAGGAGGTTGGACGCGGCGGTGATAGCAACGATGCGTGTCCGGTCGTTGATGGCGAGGCGGACGCTGTCCATGTCGACCTCGGCGGAGGTGGGATCGAAGTCGATCCAACGGACCGCCGCCCCGACCGCATCGGCAGCTTGGAGCCATGGTCGCACGTTGGCGTCGTGGTCCAAACGGCTGATCACCACCTCGTCACCGGGTCGCCACTGCTTCGCGAGCGTTCGCGAGAAGTCGTAGATGAGCTGGGTCGTGCTTCGCCCGTAGACGACGCCATCCGCTTCCGCGCCGAGGAAATCGGCGAACGCGTCGCGAAACGCCGCAACCGAGTGTTCCGCGTTGGCCTCGGACTCGACCCCGTGACCGCGATTGGACAGCGGTCCGCTCAGCGCGGCGGCGATCGCGTCCACGACCGGCCGAGGGGTCTGGGTGCCGCCGGGCGCGTCGAAGTGGGCGATGCCGGATCGAAGAGACGGGAACTGCTTGCGGAGGGCTACGACGTCAAAGGCCATGGGACAGATCCGGTGGGTCTCCGACGCGCTCCCGCCCGTCCGCTTCGAACCCGAAGCATCACGGCGTGGCGAGAGGGCCAGATGCTTTTCGATCTCCAGGTAAAGACGGCCATCGTGCATCCATCGTGCCTTCTGCCAGGATGACGCGCACCGGGTGCGCGATACGTGCCGTCGACCGCGAGTCGCTTCTGCCTCGCTGTCACGGCAATGCTACGAGCCAGGAGATCGGCAACGACCTCGGCATCCCCATATCGCCGGTTGGACGGCGTGCGCGACAGAGGCAGAACGGCTCAGCTCTTCGCAAGGATGACGCGCGGCTCGATGATGCCGACGGGTCCTCGACCCTCCGTAGCCTTGTTCGATCGTGAGGAGCTCACTCGAGCCCGGTGAATTGTCGATGAGTTCAAGGTGTTGCGACTTCGTGAAAGATCGAGCGGATGGTTGTGTTACGCGCGGCGAAAAACCCTTGTGAAATAAGGGGATTCGGCCTATGATACGAACATAGGTTCGATCAC